>DATCJI010000315.1:0-8510 GCA_036562835.1 Xanthobacteraceae bacterium
ATAGGTAACCGGACGGCCAGGCGTTTTGCGACGGCCGCGCGGACGTATCCATCCGGTTTCCAGCAGCACGTCGATCGATCCTTTGGAAGTGGTCACGCCCCGGATCTCCTCAACCTCCGCACGCGTCACAGGCTGGTGATAGGCAATTATCGCGAGCGTCTCGATGGCAGCGCGCGAGAGTTTGCGTGTCTCCACGACATCCTTGCTCAGGAGCCACGCCAGGTCGGTCGCGGTACGGAAGGTCCACTTGCCGCCGACACGCAGGAGGTTAACGCCGCGGCATGCGTATTCCTGTTGCAGTTCGATCAGCGCTGCGTGCACATCCGTACCTTGCGGCAAGCGCCCCGCCAGCGTCTTCTCATCGACAGGCTCGGTGCAGGCGAACAGCATGGCTTCGAGAAGGCGTGCGGCCTCGGCGCCCCTTTCGGTACCCACCTGTTCCTCGACTGTACTCACGACCTTTAAATTAGGCATTGCCGCACCCTCCTCTAGTCCCCTTCGCGTTCACCGCGCTTGCGCACATAAAGCGGCGCGAATGCCCCACCTTGCTGCACCTCGATCACACCTTCGCGCACCAGCTCGAGTGTGGACGCAAAGCTCGACGCGAATACGGTTGGCGCGAGGGACGGCTCTACAACGTACGAGATCAGATATTGATCGAGCCGCGTCCAGTCCGTTGTTTGTCCGATCAGACGCTCGAGCGCCTCACGCGCTTCGGCAAGCGACCACACCGTACGCTTGGCCAGGCGCACGCGCGCGAGTGCCGAGCGTTGGCGCTGCCGGGCATAGGCCGACATGAGATCGTAAAGGGTCGCGCTCCATTCCTGCCGCTTGATGTGCGCGATGGGCTCCGGGCTGCCGCGCGCAAATACATCCCGATCGAGCTGCGGCCGCTCGAACAGATTTTGCGCAAGCCCGCGGAAAGCCTCGAGGCGGCGGAGACGCAGTGCGAGCGCGGTAGCCAGCTCTTCTGCGCTTTGCGTCTCCTGCGGGTGGGCATCGGGCAATAACAAGCGCGATTTCAAATAGGCGAGCCAGGCGGCCATCACGAGATAATCGGCCGCAAGCTCGAGGCGCACTTTGCGCGCATGCTCGATGAAGGCGAGATATTGGTCGGCCAGGGCGAGAATCGAAATTTTCGCAAGATCAACCTTCTGCTGGCGGGCAAGCGCCAGGAGCAGATCGAGCGGTCCCTCAAATCCTTCAACGTCCACGACAAGCGCCGGCTCTTCCGCACCGCGGTCGGCAGCACCCTCGAACTCCAAGGCAAACTCGTCGCTCATAGGCTCGCCGTTTCCACCGTGGAGGTTGCCCGAAGGAGATCGTCAAATTCGACGCGCAGCGCCGCAAGGTTGGCTGCCTTCGCGCCGCGCAGCGCGAGCGCGGTTTCCGCTCGCGTCGCTGCCTCGCGCGCAAGCATCGGCACTGCGCCTGCCACTTCGTGCATCTCGGCAAGCTCGCCGTTGCAGTGGAGGATTAGGTCACAGCCGGCTGCGATGGCAGCGCGCGAACGTGCCGCGATTGAGCCGCTCAATGCGCCCATGGAGATATCGTCACTCATCAGCAAACCGCCAAAGCCGATCCAACCGCGAATCACTTGCCTGATCACAGTGACGGAAGTGGTGGCGGGCGCAATAGGATCAATGGCGGTGTAAACCACATGGGCAGTCATGCCCAAGGGCAGATCGGAAAGAGAGCGGAAAGCCGCAAAGTCGCTGGCCCGAAGTTTTGTGAGCTCAGCATCCACCTTGGGCAGCTCGTGGTGGCTGTCCGCCGTGGCTCGACCGTGCCCCGGAAGGTGCTTCAAAACGGGCAGTACCCCGGCCGATAAGAGCCCATTCGCGAACGCCCGGCTGAGCATCGCCACAGTCTCTGACGTGTTCCCGTAGGCCCGGTCGCCAATGATGCCGTGAGAGCCGGGAATGGGGACATCGGCAATGGGCGCACAATCGACGTCAATTCCTACGGCGATAAGGTCGGCCGCAATGGTTGCGCCGGCCAGAAATGCGGCTCGCTGTCCCCTGACCGCACTGTGTGCGTACAGGCGTCCGTATGCAGCTCCTGCCGGGTAGGAAGGCCAGTGTGGTGGCCCGAGGCGTTGAACACGGCCGCCTTCCTGGTCGACCAGGATGGGCGCATTCCAGCCCAGCTCGGCACGTACAGAGGCTGTCAGCCGGCGCACCTGCTCAGGAGAGTCGACATTTCGCCGGAACAGGATAGCGCCCCAGGGCTGAGCCTCGCGCAAGAACGCCCGCTCTGCTTCCCTCAGGTTGACGCCGGCCAGTCCGGTTATGAATGCACGTGCCGTCATCGGCAGGATTGGCCGCACGCCGTGGGCCAAGGTCGGGGTGATGTTAGTTGCTGGGCACCACGCAGGTGCCACCCGCTGACTTGAGCGTGGCGCAGAACTGCGCCGCTTCCTGAGCCGAAGCGAACGGGCCAACCATGGCGCGGTAGAATACGCCTTTTGCTCCGAGGTCAGCGCGGCGGATCACCCCCTGTCGCCCGCCAAGCTCGCCAGGAAACCGGCCTTGCAGGCTCCGATAGGAGGCCAGGGCTTCCGATTCCGACTTGTGCGACGAGAGCTGAACCATCAAGCCGCCGGATGTGCTGGCGGTCGAAGACGTCGACCGTGGCGCGCTCGCCGGTGGCGTAGCTGTTCTTATCCGAGCAGGGGCCTCGCTTGTCTGCTCACCGGCTTGGTCCTTTGATTCGCCCTCAAGCGAGAGTGGCTGGTTGGGCTGCGTCCGCGTGGGAGCGGCCGCGCGTGTATTAGGGCCCAATTGAATGGGAGCGCCAGTAGGTCGCCCGCTCATATCGTTGTCGGCGCGAATGGGAACGGTGCGGATTTTCTTCGGCTCATTGGATGAAGTCCCGACTGCACCGGTCTGCTGCTGGGTGCCGGCGCCGGAGCTTGGTGTCACAGGCGGCGGCGCCACGCGAGGTGCTGTCGGCGTGCCAATGTCCTTGAGCGCGACCGGCTCTTCCTGCTTGGAAACGATCTGCTCTTTTCCAGCATTAGCGAGCCGATCCTGAACTGCCTTGCTGGATTGCGCTTCAGTAGCGTTGGGCGGCACAATCTTGTTCACCGTGTCCGCAGCGCTGATCACAGGCGGCGGTTGCGTTGCTGCCGCCGGAGCATAGTAGCTGCGATAGGCATAGGCGCCCGCTGTGCCCAACATGGCGCAACCAACGAGCGCGAGAGCGGTCACGAGCGCGCCGTGGCGGTAGGCCCGCGGAGGATCGTCATAGAATTGATCCTCTTCGCCTTCTGTATGCTCGTCATCAGCGTAGTGCGCGAACTCGAACTCTTCGTGTGTATGCTGCTCGAGGTCGGTTTCGCGATCATCATGTGCCGACTCGGCTTCGTACCTGCGAGGTGCAAACCGATCCGGCCGCTCCGCCCTATTGTCTCTGCCCAAGTTGTCTCTGCCCAAGTCCTCAACGTCTCTTCGCCAGTCCTCGGGCCTTGCATTCCGAGCAGACTGCGTGTCCGCTTCATAGTGCTGGTAATCCCGGGCCGGCTCGGAGCGATTCGTCGGCGCAGGAGCTTGAAAGTCCAGATCCGCGCGTTCCGAATCGGGATAAGCGGGTTCAGGATCACGGTAACGGGGCTCCGGATCGCGATAAGCTGGCCGCGAGGGCGATGATCGGGAATCGGCCCTTGCACCGGCCGAATATTGCTCGCTTCTTCCGATCAGCCGCGCGAGCTCCGCGAGCGGATCGCTCGCATGGTCGCGCGGGCGCGCAACCTGCTCCGAGGGCTCGTAGCCGTCGCTGAAACGATTGGATCTGCGCGTGGGGTAGTCCGCCATACTATGCGTTTCCGGTACGTGCGTTGTTTCGGTCGGGTGTTAAGGACGGGCCAGATCCATTTGCGGCACCGAGAGCGATCAACGCATCTCCTCTGGCGCCTCGACTCCAAGCAAGGATAGCCCGGAGGCGAGAACCGTTACAACGCCTTGCACCAGGGCAAGGCGGGCCAGGGTCGTTTGTGGATCATTCGGGATAATGAAGCGTAAATATGACGCGTCCTTGCCGCGGTTCCAGTGGGCGTGGAAATCGCTAGCAAGAGCATAGAGATAGTAGGCAATGCGGTGCGGCTCATGGCTCAGCGCGCTTCCTTCGATAAGGGCCGGATAGCGCGCAAGCTGGCGCATGATGGCGAGCTCGCCTGCATCTTGCAGCCGCTCGAGCGGCGCAGCCCCCAGCATGCGCCGCTGCTCTTCCGCGTCCGCCAGAGCAGGAAACAGCTCGCGTGCATTGCGCAGCACCGAGCGCCCGCGCGCATGGCCGTACTGTACGTAGAAGATCGGGTTGTCACGCGACTGCTCGATTACCTTCAGCAGGTCGAAATCGAGCACGGCATCATTGCTGCGGAAGAGCATCATGAAGCGGACGGCGTCGCGGCCGACCTCGTCCACGACTTCGCGCAAGGTCACGAACTCGCCGGCCCGCTTTGACATTTTCAGCGGCTCCCCGCCGCGTAAAAGCTTCACCAGCTGAACGATCTTGATGTCGAGCTCAGCGCGCCCGGCGCTCAGGGCCTTGACCGCCGCCTGCATGCGTTTGACGTAGCCGGCATGGTCGGCACCCCACACGTCAATCATGTTCGCAAAACCGCGGTCGATCTTGTTCTTGTGGTAGGCGATGTCGGAAGCAAAATAGGTGTAGCTGCCATCCGATTTACGCAGCGGGCGGTCCACGTCGTCGCCGAATGCAGTGGTGCGAAACAGCGTTTGCTCGCGGTCTTCCCAATCCTCGATGGGAGCGCCCTTGGGCGGCGGCAAGCGCCCCTCGTAAACATCGCCCCGTTCGCGCAATTCGTCGATCGTGCGGCCGACGAGGTCGCTTCGTTCAATGAGTGAACGCTCCGAGAAGAATACCTCGTGCTTTATGTTGAGCGCGGCGAGATCATCCCGGATCGACTCCATCATCATCTCAACCGCGCGCTCGCGCACAATCGGAAACCAGCGTTCCTCCGGTGCATCCAGCAGAGTACGGCCGAACTCGGCCGCAAGCGCTGCGCCCACGGGCCTCAGATAATCTCCGGGATAAAGACCTTGCGGGATTGCACCGATCGGTTCGCCAAGCGCTTCACGGTAACGGAGAAACGCGGAACGCGCGAGCGCCTGGATCTGCGCTCCGCTGTCATTGACATAGTATTCGCGCGTCACGCTGAAGTTTGAAAATGCCAGAAGACTCGCAAGCGCATCCCCAAACACCGCCCCGCGCCCATGGCCCACGTGCATAGGGCCAGTGGGATTTGCCGAGACGTATTCAATGTTTACCGGCGTGCCCCGGCCGATGTCGCTGCGCCCATACTCACGGCCGACGGCAAGCACACTGCGTAGCACCGCCGTCCAGGCGGCGGGTTTCAGCGTCAAATTGACGAACCCGGCACCCGCCACCTGCGCGGCGGCAATCAAATCATCGGTGCGCAATTTCTCCGCGATCTGCTCAGCAAGTTCGCGCGGTTTCCGGCGCGCATCTTTCGCCAGCACGAGCGCCGCGTTGGTGGCCAAATCCCCAAAGCTCGGGTCACGCGGGGGTTCCACGACAATTCTGGAGTCATCGATCTCACTCGGAAGAGCGCCCTCCGCAGCAAGGCTTCGCGCCGCAGCGCGCACCTTCTGGGCAATGGCGGCAACGATGTTCTGATGCTGCATGGCGATGGCGGGGTGAGCGCGGGCGCTAACGCAATTCCGGCGTGGTGGCAAACAGTTTCGTGTGCTCGATGAGCGCGTAGCGATCCGTCATGCCAGCAATGAAATCGGCGATATGACGACGGCGCGAGGAGGCATCATCTAAATCTCTGGCTTGGGACCAGTCCGCCGGTAATGCGCATACCTCGTCGCTGTAGCGCCTGAACAGATCTCGGACCACGCGTTCGGCATCCTGCATGATGCGCATGACGCGCGGATGGCGGTACATGCGAGGGCGGAGAAATTCCTTGATACCTCGATCGGTCCGGGTCAGCGCGCCCGAGAAGCCGATAACGGGGGTGCTGGCGACGCGAATCTCGTCGGCAGATATGGGCGCGAGCTTCTGCAAGCGCCGGCGCGCCTCCTGGACAACGTCCTCAATCGTCGACGTGATGAGCCGGCGTATGAGCTCGTGCACAAGCCGCGGCGGTTCGATCGAGCCGAATTCGGCATGAATGTGCGCGAGAAGCTCGCTCAGGCATGCCACTTCGGAGAGTTCCTCGATCGTGAAAAGCTCCGCGCGCAGGCCGTCATCTATGTCATGGGCGTTGTAAGCGATATCGTCGGCAATAGCGGCCACCTGCGCCTCGGCACTGGGAAAGCTCCACAGCAGGAGGTCAGGAACGGCTGGATAAGACTTGATCGCGGAAGGGATGCCTCGCGTGGAATAAAGTCCCAGAGGAGTTCCGTCGCGCGCCATCAACGGGCCGTTGTGCTTGACCAGCCCTTCGAGCATCTCCCAGCTCAGGTTCAAGCCATCGAATTGCGCATACCGCCGCTCCAGCAAGGTGACCACGCGAAATGTCTGCGCATTGTGATCGAATCCGCCACAGTCCGCGAGACACGCATCGAGCGCCCGCTCGCCGGCATGGCCGAAAGGAGGATGGCCGAGATCATGGGCGAGAGCCAAGCCTTCGGCCAGATCCTCATCGAGGCCGAGCGCGCGCGCGAGCGAACGCGCGATCTGCGTGACTTCCAGCGTGTGGGTCAGGCGCGTGCGGAAGTGATCGCCCTCGTGGTAGACGAAAACCTGCGTCTTGTGCGCCAGCCGGCGAAAGGCGGCGGAATGAATGATGCGGTCGCAGTCACGGCGGAACGCATTGCGCATCGGACTGACCGCCTCGGCATGCTGCCGGCCTCGGCTCTTTGCCGCATTGCACGCGTAGGCCGCGCGCACCATTGCCGTTTCGATCGCCATTGCCACTATATATGTTTCGTCGTCACGATCTGATTGACCAACGCCCCCGCCGCGCTTATTTACCGTTCAGGAGCTTGTTCGATTCACCGCCATGGAAAACATCACCGTCACCGAGCGAGCCGCACGCCAGATCGGGCGCATCCTGCAAAAGGAGGCGCCAGGCACCATGTTGCGGGTCAGCGTCGAAGGCGGCGGGTGCTCGGGATTCCAGTATAAATTCGACGTCGATCGCACGCGCGAGTCCGACGATGTGATCATAACGCGCGATGATGCAACGGTGCTGATCGATCCGGTGTCGCTGGGCTATCTTACGGGATCGGAGATCGACTTCGTGGATGACCTGATCGGCGCGTCGTTTCGCATCAACAACCCGCAGGCGAAGTCATCCTGCGGCTGCGGCACGAGCTTCTCCCTTTAGAACCTGTAGCCGTCAGCAACTACTCTGCTGCGACCGCGGTGGGCCGCTCCTCGGGCTGTGCGACCGCCGCGAGCTGCGGCTCGAGACGCAGCTTCAAAAGCCTGTCGATGCGGTCGAGATAGATGTAAACGACGGGCGTAATGTAAAGTGTCAGCAGCTGCGAAAGCAGCAAACCGCCCACCACGGCTACGCCGAGAGGCTGGCGCAGCTCAGCGCCCGCGCCGGTACCGAGCGCAATCGGCAGGCTGCCGCAAATGGCGGCAAACGTCGTCATCATGATGGGGCGGAAGCGCAATAACGCCGCCTCGCGGATTGCCGCTGCCGCTGAAAGTCCGACTCGACGGCGCTCGATCGCAAAGTCGATCATCATGATTGCGTTCTTCTTCACGATGCCAACCAACATGACGATGCCGATCATTGCGATAACCGACAGATCCATGTTGAAGAGCATGAGGACGAGAAGCGCGCCGATACCCGCGGACGGCAAACCGGAAATGATCGTGATCGGGTGAATGAAGCTCTCATAGAGGATGCCGAGCACCACGTAGGCGGCGAATACGGCGGCCAGCACCAGGAGCCCCTGCCCTTTCAGCGATTCCTGAAATACCTGCGCCGAGCCTTGGAATCCCGTGCTGATCGTGATCGGCAGGCGCGCCTCGCGCTCGATGGCGTGGATTGCGTCAACCGCCTGGCCCAGCGAGTAATCGGGAGCCAGATTGAATGAGATCGTCACCGCGGGCTGATTACCCTGGTGGTTGACCTGCAGTGGCCCGACCGAAGGCACCATGCGGGTAACCGCGGTGATCGGAATCGCCTGCCCCGTGGGCACCCCATTCCCGCTTATCCCCGCGCCCGGGCCGTTTAGGTTCTGCGTGCCCGTCTTCACGAATATGTTCTGCAGCTGGGAGGGATCGGCCTGGAATTCGGGCAGGCTTTCCAGGATCACCTGATAATCGTTTGTGGGCGTGTAAATCGTCGCCACCTGACGGGCACCGAATGCGTCAAACAATTCCTGGCGTATCTGATCGATGGTGACCCCGTACACCGCGGCTTTTTCGCGATCGATCTCAATCGTCATTTGCGGATTACGAATGTAGAGGTCCGTCGTGACGTCGCGCAGGCCTTCGATCTCGGCTATTTTGTCCCGCAGCTTGGGCGCAATGTCGTACAAGAGCGCCGTGTCGCTCGA
>DATCJI010000318.1:0-5033 GCA_036562835.1 Xanthobacteraceae bacterium
ATCGTCACCCGCGGGCTTGACCCGCGGGTCCATCTTCTTCGCAAGAAGATGGATTGCCGGGTCAAGCCCGGCAATGACGAACTGAGTCAGTGTAAAGTGCTCTAATAGATCCCGGGCATGATGCGCGCGGTCCGCGCGCTGTAACGGGCATACTCGTCCCCGAATTTCTCCCGCATGATTTCCTCTTCCGGGCCGATGCGGAGAAAAAACAGGGTGCCGAAGCCGACGAGCCCGGCCGGGCCGGCGATCCAGTTGGGCAGCAGAAAGGCTTGCGCCAGCGCCCACAGCCAGAAGGCCGTGTACATGGGATGGCGCACGCGGCTGTAGACACCGCTCGTGACAAGCGTGTGCTCCTTGCGCAATTCCAAGGTGACCGACCAGTTGCGGCCGAGATCCTTGTGGCTGCGATGGAACATCCACAGCGCGGCGGCGAATATCGCCGTCCCTACCCAGCCCTGCCAGGTGTGAAACTGATAATTCGCAAATCGCGGCTCGCTGGCCGCCACATATAGCGACGGCAGGATGCCAAGCCCTGTCGTGGAAATCGCCATCAGCATGCGTTCGCGCTGCGGGTGCAGACGCCCGAGCTTCGGCGTGTGCCGCGATCGGCGGTTGTGCGGGTAGCGAATGATGAACCAGCCGGCGGCGCCCAGAAACCAGATCAGCTTGGCAACGAGCACGCTCATGGAAGTTAGAGCATAATCCCGAAAAGTGGGAACCGGTTTTCGGAAGAGATCATGCTCCACCAAAATAATCAGAACGGGATGACGAAACGAAGAAAAGTCATCCCGCTCTAGCTCACCAGCACAGGCTCCGGCGCAACGATTTTGCGGCTTCCGTCCGTATTCATGAACTCAAGCAGTCCGCTCGGCGCCGGGGCCCACTCACGAAATGCAATCGGCCCGCAGCCCATGAGGAAATAGTCGTAGGGGGCGTGCTTGTCGTTGGCCATCACCACCTGATAATGCACGCGCAAATAATTGTTCCGATGACGGGCGATCGCTTCGGGTGTGAGCATCTCGTGCAGCTGCACGCGCCGGATCAGCGGATTTCCGGAAAACCGTTCACCCACGCGCCTGAGCGCTACCGGATCGAACTTGTAAAAGCTGATGATGTCGTCGCGTCCCTGACATTCCGCCCAGAGAATGGAGGGCTCGGCGGCGATACGATGCACCATGGCGCGCAAGCGCTGCGCGGCCGGATGCAGCGTGAATTTTGGAATCGTGGCGCCGACGGTGAGCAGGCACACCGCCGGACCGCGCCTGCCGATGTCCGCATCGATCCCCAGCGCGCGGTTGAGCACATCGATACCGAGCATTGCTCCCATGCTGTGGCCGACAAGGACGATCTCGTCGAGCCCGGATTGCCGCACCTGCGCCGCCAGCGAGGCGGCGAAAGCGTCGAGGCGCGCATCGAGGTCCGGGCGGCGATTGTGCAGATATTCGTGGGCAAACACCCAGTCGCTGAGCATCTGCTCGACGCGCCACCGCCGTCCCGGCCAGCGCAGCAGGACAAGGAACGCCGCAATTCCGGCCAACCACCCGAGTACCACGGCCGTCATGCCGCTGAGGGAAAAGGCCGCGACAAGCAGGCGCGCAACGAGCCAGCCAGCGGCAACAAACAGCGCGAGCTGAACAAGTGGGACCAGAAAAAAGATTGCGTAGCGCAGGCTCGCCCCGCAATAGCGAAACAGCGTTCCGGTCATGATGAATTCCGAAAACGCCAGGAGCGCATGCCAGAAACGCAGCGCGCGCGGACGCTCTATGTCGCGGCGAACGATATCGTCCCATTGGAACGGCTCATGCACCGACTCGACCTGCCAGCCGGGACTGCGTGCATGCACTGTCCACCACACGCGCGATCCGTCAGACCTGCGCTCGATCTCGGAGGCATTCGCGTCGACTTTCCACGTGCGCTTGAACGTCTCGAGCTCGCGCCTGAACCGGCGGTGCTGCGAGGCGCAATCGACCGGGTCGTACCCGGCGAGATGATAAACATGTCGACGCCTTACCATCGGGCAGAGCTACCGGGAAACGCCGCACAGCGTCAACCCGCGTCAATCGTCGCCGCCTCCGTTGTCATGCCCGGGCTTGGCCCGGGCATCCATCCTCCTTACAAAAATGATGGCGAGCGATTGTTGTTGATGGATTGCCGGGTCAAGCCCGGCAATGACGCGGTGAGTAGGTAGCGCGCCTCGTGTTAGACGCTCTCGCTTACGCATCGCCGCAAAAACAATCGCCGTCGCTGCGCATGCACGCGCTTGCTGCGCGCATCAGCTCGGCGCGAGGATGGCGGCGCGCATGCATCGCCGTTGCAGCGGGCGCCGCTTCCGCTCTCGCCCTGGCTCCCGTGCATGCGTGGCCAATTCTCTTCTTCACCTTCCCGCTGCTCGTCTGGCTCATTGACGGCGCACCGCAACAGTTCTGGGCCAGACTGAAAGCAAATGCGGCAATAGGCTGGTGCTTCGGCTTTGGCTATTTTCTGGTCGGGCTCTACTGGATCAGCAATGCGCTCCTCGTGGACCTGAGCACTTTCGGCTGGCTTCTGCCTATTGCCGTGCCTGCGGTGCCCGCCGGGCTCGCTGTGTTCTTTTCGATCGGGGTTGCGCTCGCAGGTTTCCTGTGGATGCGCGGGTCCATGCGCCTTGTGTCGCTTGCGGTGGGACTCACGGTTTGCGAATGGCTGCGCGGACATGTGCTCAGCGGCTTTCCGTGGAACACGCTCGGCTATGCGCTCACGAGCCCGATCGAGCTCGCGCAAAGCGCGTCCGTTCTTGGCCTGTGGGGCCTGACTTTCACCACTGTGTTGATTGTCGCGAGCCCGGCGACCCTTGTTGATCGCGACACGCGGCGCCCCTGGCTCGGCGTGCTTGCGGCGGCCGGCGCGCTCGTCGCGCTCGCGGCATTTGGTGCGGCACGCGTGGCGGCAACGCCTACCGCTTTGGTCGAGAACGTTGCGCTGCGCATCATGCAGCCCAACCTGCCGCAGGACGAGAAATTCAACTACGAAGCCAGGAATGACGTGCTGAAACTGTACGCTCAGCTGTCCACGCGCCCGAGCAAAGAGCGCCCCCGCGGGCTCGAGCAAACCACGCACCTGATCTGGCCCGAGTCGGCCCTTCCATTCTATTTGAACAAGGAGCCGGATGCGCTGGCGCAGATTGGCGCGCTGCTGCCGGAAAACACGGTGCTGATAACAGGCGGCGACCGCATGATGGAGCCCCGGCCACCCGCAGTTAAAGGCGACACGTACAATTCCATTTACGTCGTCGACCATCGGGCCGCGGTAATCGCTCTATACGACAAGCTGCATCTGGTGCCGTTTGGCGAGTATCTGCCGCTGCAACCGCTGCTCGAGCGACTCGGCGTGGTGCAGATCACCAAGCTCGAAGGCGGCTTTTCGGCCGGCGAACGGCGGCAGATGTTGGCGATTCCGGGCGGCCCGCCGATGCTTCCGCTCATTTGCTACGAGGTGATTTTTCCCGGAGAGCTGGTGCCGGCGGGCGAACGGCCTGGCTGGCTCCTCAACGTAACCAATGATGGCTGGTTCGGAATGAGCAGCGGCCCATACCAGCATCTGCAGCAGGCGCGGCTGCGCGCGATCGAGGAAGGCCTGCCTCTGGTGCGCGCGGCGAATACCGGCATTTCTGCGGTAATCGATCCGTTGGGGCGCATCGTCGCGTCTTTGCCGCTCGGCTCCGAGGGCGTGCTGGATGCGCCGCTGCCGCGCCCTGTGGCGCCCACACTTTATGCGAGGTTCGGCGACCGCATCGCCGGAGTGCTTCTGGCCATTGCGCTTGGCTGCGTATTGATCCGCCGACGCCGACGGCATTGACACGGGAATGCCATAGTCAAGAATTTGTAAACTAAACAAAGCTTCGGGCCGCTGCCACGGCTCGGACGATTTGTCTCCTAAAATCAGCCATATAACTGAAGCCTTTTGAGACACTTCCATCGCGCGACGGGTCGGGGCTGCGCAAAAGACCCGGAATGTCAGGGAGTGTGTCACACCCGCAACAGACTCGCTGGTGGGCATGGGGTCGCTGCAAGGCCGCAGGGGAAGCGTTGCGTTCGCGGCCAAATGGAGGATCGGAAATGAAAAAGCTCCTGTTAGCAGGCGCTGCGCTCAGCGTGCTTTTTGGCGTGTCGGCCATGGCGGCCGATCTCGGGGTCCGGCCGGCGCCGGTTTATAGTCCGCCGCCGCCCGTGATTGCTTATTTTACCTGGACGGGGTGCTACATCGGCGGCAACGGCGGTGGGCTGTGGGTGAACAAGGACTATAGGGTCACGGGCATTGGGCCGGGCATCGTGCCGCCCTTCGCAGCCGCACCCGCGATCGGCACCAGCCTCGGCAGCCACAGCGCAAGCGGCGGGCTCGGCGGCGGCCAGATTGGCTGTAACTATCAGACCGGCAGCTGGGTGTTCGGCGTGCAGGGCGACTATGACGCAGCGAGCGCGACCGCACAGCACAACGACCCGTTCTTTATCGGCCAGATCGACAGCTCGAAGACGAAGAGCCTCGCTTCCGTCACCGGACGCGTGGGTTATGCGTGGGACCACTTCCTCGGTTACGTGAAGGGCGGCGGCGCCTGGGAGAAAGAGGATTACACTCTGACTGCCGCCGCGCTGGGTCTCATCTCGACGGCGAGCGAGACGCGCGGTGGCTGGACGGTCGGTGTCGGCGGCGAATATGCCTTCAACAACTGGCTCTCGCTCTTCGTCGAGTACGACTATTACGGCTTCGGCACGCGCACCAACACGTTCGTGACCACTACCGGGCTTGGCTTTGCCAATATCGATACGAACGTGCACGCGAACGTCGTGAAGGCGGGCCTCAACCTGCGCTTCAATCCGTGGCGTTGATCGACCCTTCGCCGCGAAACCACATCTAACAAAGCCCCGGAGCCATGCGTTGGGGCCTTTCTGTCTGTGGACGTCCGCTGCCATCTGATATCTGTTGATATCCTTGGCCTTTCTGCTGTGACGTGTCTGTACACATCCGCCCTCATTTGCCAGCATCGGCAAATAGAACAC
>DATCJI010000333.1:0-1673 GCA_036562835.1 Xanthobacteraceae bacterium
GCGTCAGGTGTTGAAGAGGCTTGGCGAGATATCGGTGCGAGCTTCGAGCGTTTCTGCCTGGCGGCGGGGATAGCGACGCTGGCCGAGATGATGGAGCGCGACTCGGCGGACCTGTGCGGCCCGCGCTACGGCCGAGACGACGGCCGCCGCGGTCATCGCTGGGGACAGGCGGCAGGCAAGCTCGGTTTCCACGGTGGCAAGATGCCGATCGAACGGCCCCGTGTGCGAGCCCGCAACGGCCGCGAGCTGGCGCTGCCGAGCTGGAAGGCGGCCCAGGCCGAGGACTGGCTGGGGCGATGGGCCATGAACCTGATGCTGATCAACGTCTCGACGCGCCGGTTCGGGCGCGCCGTTCGGTTGCCGGAAGGTGACATCCCAGCGCCCCCGGGCGCCGGCGTATCGAAGTCGGCTGCGTCGCGTCGGTTCGTCGCGTTGTCGGCGGAGCGGATGCGCGAATGGATGGCGGCAGACTTGTCCAAGCTCGATCTGCTGGTGATCCAGATCGACGGCGTCCATATCGGCGAAGACCTGACGTTGCTGGCCGCCATCGGCATCGATGGCGACGGGGTCAAGCATCCGCTCGGCCTGCTCGAAGGAGCCACGGAGAATGCCGCCGTGGTGCAGGCGCTGTTGGACAATCTGATCGAGCGTGGGCTCGATCCGACAATCTGCCGCCTGTTCATCATCGACGGGTCGAAGGCGGTGGCCAAGGCGATCCGCAAGACCTTTGGCCGGCACACGCCAATCCAGCGCTGTCAGATCCACAAGGCCCGCAACATCGTGGAGCGGCTGCCTAAGCATCTGCATGCCACGGTGTGCACGGCGTTGCGCCAGGCATGGGAGATGAACGATGCCGAAAAGGCCGAGCGGCTGATCCGCAACCTCGCGCGCCGGCTGGAGCAGGCCGCGCCCGGCGTCTCAGCCTCCATCCTGGAAGGTCTCGACGAGATGCTGACGGTGATCCGGCTCGACTTGCCTCTGTCGCTGCGCCGCTCTCTGGCCTGCACCAACATCATTGAGAACATGATGGGTACGATCCGGCGCGTCTGCCGCAACGTCAAACGCTGGCGCGATGCGTCGATGGCGCTGCGCTGGACCGCGGCCGCGATGCAGGAGGCGACCAAAGGCTTCCGGCGATTGAAGGCCCACAAGCAATTGCCAGTGCTCCGAGCCGCGCTCGCGGCCCATCACGCCAAACACAGTCAGCCCGCCCTTGAGCCAACCGCAGTCGCTGCGTAAGCTCGCAACTCGGTGACGCCCGCCTCACCAATTTCAACACAAAGCGGGACATCCCCCGGGCTTGCGCCATTTCACGTTCTCGAACTCGCTTGCGCCGCTACGGCCGAAGACCTGCATCGTCGGCGCCCGGGTGTTGAACAGATCAAGATACTCCGGCACCGCGCCGCCCCAGCCATCACGCAGATCCCAAATCAACGCATCGGCATCTTTCAGTGGGCCGTCTGATAAAAGATCTTCAAGTGCTCGCTGATACGGGTAACCGGCATAGCACCAGATATGAACATAGCCGATGCGCCGCCCATTGATTTCGAAGACGCGAGCGCTGGCTTTCAAGCCATCCAAGAACATCCTGTTCGGTTCAATGTCGACGGGCGTAACCGGGACTTGCAGAGCAGAGTCCGCTCGGCGGATCGCCAACGTGACTTGATTGCCCA
>DATCJI010000338.1:0-2763 GCA_036562835.1 Xanthobacteraceae bacterium
AGGTGTGATAACGCCGCGGCATGCCGAGAATGCCGAGCACGAACTGCGGAAAGAATGTCATGTTGAAGCCGAAGAAGATCAGGATCGCGGCGGCGCGCGCCCAGTAGTCCGGATACATGCGGCCGGTGATCTTGGGCCACCAATAGTGCAGGCCGCCAAAATAGGCGGTCACCATGCCGCCGACCATGATGTAGTGGAAGTGCGCGACCACGAAGTAGGTGTCGGTCACGAACACGTCGAACGCGAGAGCAGCGAGAAAGAGTCCCGTGAGACCGCCGATGGTGAACAGGCCGATGAACCCCAGCGCATAAAGCATGGGCGCGTCGTAGCTCACCCATCCCTTGTGCAGCGTCGCCGTCCAGTTGAAGACCTTGATGGCCGATGGGACAGCGACAATGAAGCTCATGAACGAGAATACGAGGGCGGCAAACACCGACTGTCCGGTGACGAACATGTGGTGTCCCCAGACGAGGAAACCGATACCGGCGATGGCGATGCTGCACCACGCGACGAATTTGTAGCCGAACAGGTTTTTGCGCGAGAAACAGGTCACGAGCTCGCTGACCATGCCCATGCCCGGAAGAATCATGATGTAGACCGCGGGGTGCGAGTAGAACCAGAAAAGGTGCTGAAACAGCAGCGGATCGCCGCCAAGGTTGGGATCGAAAATGCCGATGCCGAAAAAGCGCTCCAGCGAGATCAGCAACAGCGTCATGGCAAGCACGGACGTCGCCAGGACGAGGATGATCGAGGTCGCGTACAGCGACCAGATAAAGATGGGCAGGCGATACCAGGTCAGCCCTGGCGCGCGCAGGCGATGAATGGTTACGATGAAATTGAGGCCGGTGAGAATTGACGAGAAGCCCGCGATGAACACGCCGACAGCGGCAAGGATCACATGCCCGTTGGAGTACATCGTGGAAAACGGCGTGTAGAAGGTCCATCCGGTGTCGACGCCGCCGATGAACAGCGCATAGAGCGTTACCGCTCCGCCCAGCAGGAACAGGTACCAGCTCGTGAGATTGAGGCGCGGAAAGGCAAGGTCGCGCGCGCCAATCATCAGCGGCACCATGAAATTTCCCAGCGTGGTGGGAATGGACGGGATGAGAAAAAACCAGACCATCACGATGCCGTGCATCGAGAACAGCCGGTTGTAGACATCCGCGCTGACGAGATCGCCTTGCGGCGTCGCAAGCTCGAGCCGGATGAGCGTCGCCGCTACGCCGCCGATGAAGAAGAACATCGTGATGGTTGCGGCAAACAGAATGGCGACGCGTTTGTGGTCGGTGGTGAGGAACCACGAGCGCAGCGTGTGCTCGCAGTTCAGATAATTGAGCTCTTGCCGCGGATTCATCGCTGCGGCCGCCCCTCGTCAGCCAGAGACTTGATGTAGGCGACGAGCCGGATGAGCTCGTCCTCGCCCACGCGCCCGGCGAAAGACGGCATGACGGGCTCATATCCGGCGGCGATCTGGGATTTCGGCAGCAGGATGGAGTCGCGGATATAGCGCTCGTCGGTAATCACCGTGCTGCCGTCCTGCAGCGGCACGGGCTTGCCATACAGGCCCTCCAGCGGCGGCGCCCGCACGGTGCTCTGCCCCATGTGACAGCCGCTGCACCCGAGCTCGCGAAAGAGCTTTGCGCCCTCGCTCGCGAGCGTGCCGCCCACGTCCTCTCGCGAGAGCCAGGATTCGTATTCCGCCGGCTCCATCACGACGATGCGTCCTGTCATGCGCGAATGATCGGTGCCGCAGAATTCGGCACAGAGCAGCGCAAAGACGCCGGTTTTCTCCGCCTTGAACCACAGGGTTTGATATCGGCCGGGAACGACATCGTGCTTGACGCGAAACGCGGGCACGAAAAAGCTGTGAATGACGTCTTGCGACGCCATTATTAGCCGCACAGCCCGGTGCACCGGCGCGTGCAGCTCGTTTATTTCGCGCTGTCCGCCCGGATGCTGCGCCTTCCACATCCACTGCTTGGCAACGATGTAGATGGGCAATGCATTCGATGCAGGCCCGTATACTTCCAGATAAAGCGCGGCGCCCCAGACAAACAGGCAAAGGAAACCGATGAGCGTGACCGTGGTCCAGCTGATTTCCCAATACCAGGTCTTTTTGATGCGATGGTCCCGGTCGGCGTTGCTGCCGCCGCGGTAGCGAACCGCGAATGTCACAAGCAGGACGAGAAGCAGCAATACTACGAGCGAGCTGATTGCCAGCAATCCCGCAAACAGAAGATCAATGTCGCCCGCGTAGGACGATACGCCGGGCCGCCAGAACGGGATCCACTCTCGCCACATCAGAGCCGACCGGAGGCGCGGTCTCCGGCGCCGCAGCTCATGGCCATCCCGCGAGCCCGCGCTGCAGGATGAGTTCCTTCGCGCGGTCGATCGGCATGTGTACTGTCCTCGACTGCCGATCGATCCAGCCGTAGCCTGACAGCCAGGCCTCTTCCTCGCGCCGGAAGCCTGCGAGATCTGCGCCGGGACTGATTTGCAATTCGGGTGCAGGCACAGGCCCGTAAGCGGCAACGGCCGGCCGATGCAGCGCACTCGGGAAAGCAAAGCGCAGCAGAACGGGACTGAGAACGAGAAAGAGAGCAACGCCCGCGCCGAGGCAGGCAATCAGCCACGCAGCGGCATCCGAGGGCTCATATTCGACCGCCCGGTCAGAGGCGTCCGTCATCTCGCGCCTCGTGACTCGTGTCCCGGATGCAGTGCAGCGCGCTCCGCACCAGTCGTCGGATAGCGCTCTGTGCGCGG
>DATCJI010000349.1:0-15759 GCA_036562835.1 Xanthobacteraceae bacterium
CCGAGCGAAATAATCTTCGAGGACAATCCGCGCCGCAATTCGCTGATTTTCGCGGTGCACATGTGGAATGCAACTGGCCCCGAGCCAGGCACAATCTGGGAAGTGCTCCACCGCCAGAAGGATATTCAATACTCCAGCCGCGTGGCCACTCATATCGCGCGGCAGCGACAGGTGCACCGATTGCGACATGTCGTTTCGGAGCTCGTGAAGTTCGTCCCGGAATCGCGGCTCAGCGATCCTGTCGTCAAGGATCTCGCGGAGTACGGCTGTCGTACGCGGATGCACGTCGTGCGCCTCCTGGCCCCGCGCCTGGACAATGAAAATCATACTAAGGATATCGATTTCACTTCAGCTGGCATCCGATTGCGATGGGAAGCAGGCTATGCGCATACGATGCGTGCCCTGGAACGACGGGCATGGGAGGACGAATGCGATCCACTCGAAGGCGTGATCTTACATGAGGCCGAACATGCCTGAGTTGGGAACGGCGCACGTGAAGGCAAATTCGCGCCACGCGTTGCACTTGCACCCGCTGCCTGTCCGCATCATGCATTGGGTCAACGCCATTGCTATTTTCATCATGATCGGCAGCGGATGGAAGATTTATAATGACGATATACTTTTCAGCTTTTTGCGATTTCCCGATGCCATCGTGATTGGAAAATGGGCGCAGTACGGACTGCAGTGGCATTTCTTCGGCATGTGGATTTTCGTGCTCAACGGACTGGCATACCTCTGCTACGGCATCGCAACCGGGCGCTTTCGGCGCAAGTTATTCCCCATTTCGGTTCGTGAAGTTTTCACGACAATCGGAGAGGCGTTGCGGTTTCGTCTGCGCCACGATGATCTCACTCGCTACAATGCCGTTCAGAAGGTGCTCTATCTCGGCGTCATGATGGTCGGCATACTGATCGTCATATCGGGGTTGGCGCTGTGGAAGCCGGTGCAATTTTCCGAGCTGGCAGATTTGTTCGGAAGTTTCCAGAACATTCGCCTGGTGCATTTCCTCTGCATGGCCGCAATCGTGATGTTCATCGTCGTGCATGTGACGCTCGCTTTGTTGGTGCCGCAGAGCCTAATCGCTATGCTGACCGGCGGTCCGGCGATCGATGACGAAACGGCAGGCGGCAGCTCGATCGTGCCGAGGATCGGAACAACGCACTGACGGGAGCAACACGATGGCAATCCGCACCCGCACTCCGTCAATCTTTAGGCCGCGCACGCCCATCGACCAGAGCATTCTGACGGAAAATCGCAAGCTTGTTGATGACATCAACCGACGCGGGTTGTTGCGCGGCGCGGTCAGTCTCGGCGCGCTGACGCTGTTGACCGGCTGCGATGTGAGCGAAATCGATTCCGTGCAGAAGGGTTTGCGTGCGGTCTCTGCCTGGAACGACGTCGTCCAGCAAGCGATCTTCCGCAAGAACCATCTGGCGCCGACCTTCAGTCCTTCCCAGGTTGCCCAACCACCGCGTTTCAATGCCTATTATCCCATCACCGACGTCAAGCCAGTCGACGGCGCGACCTGGACACTGGAATTGGCGGGCCGCATCGAAAACAAGCGGCCATGGCTGGCGCAGCGGATTTATGAGCTTCCCGAGCAGGAAATCATCGTCCGCCATGTGTGTGTCGAGGGATGGGACTATATCGGACAGTGGTCGGGCCCGAACCTGCGCGACTTCCTCCAGCGCATCGGCGCCGATTTGACGGCTAAATACATCTATTTCATTTGTGCAGACGACTATACCGAATGCATCGATATGCCGACCGCGCTGCATCCGCAGACGATCCTCGCCACCAAATATGCCGGCCAGATCATAGGCGATCCGTTCGGTTATCCGCTCCGGCTACGGACGGCAACCAAGCTCGGTTACAAGAACGCCAAGTGGGTCAGGGCAATCGAGGTCAGTAACGATTTTCGCCACACGTATTGGAGCGAGCGGGGCTTCAACTGGTACGCGGGAATCTAGTTCGCCGATCGCGGCGCCCCGCTAAATGCTACTGAGGGCGTTAAATTCCCGCCCATGACCGATTCGGGCCTTCTGGGCACATGAACGGTGGGTCTGCTCTGATCGGCCCACCCGGATTCAGGATATCCGGAAGTGCTGCATTGCCCATAAATTTGGGAACTTTGCACAGACATGTCCCATGCGAAATGACGGGCAGCTCACGCAGCATAAGCTAAAGGTTTCAGATGAAGGATACAAAACGGGTGACCCTCATCACGGGCGGAGCGAATGGGATTGGCCGCGCCATTGCGCGGCACCTGCTTGCGTCGGGCTGGTGCGGCGGCCTCGTGGACCTGAGCCATAAGGAGCTGCGCCGCAGCTTTCCCCGGCGGCTGCGCAATGTGGTGCTGATCGAGGGCGACGTGCGGCAGGAGGAAACAGCAAAACATGCGGTCTCGGCAACGATCGAGCGCTTCGGGCACCTCGATGCGCTGGTGTCCAATGCCGGCATCATGATCCGCAAGCCGCTTCACCAGCTCACGGCCGCGGAATGGCATCGGGTCATCGATACCAATCTCGCGGCGACGTTTCTGTTTGCCCGCGCTGCGGAAAAAGCACTGCGCAAGGCGCGCGGCGCGATCGTGACGATCGCCTCCACGCGCGCGCTGATGTCCGAAGCCAATACGGAGTCCTATTCCGCATCCAAGGGAGGGCTCGTGGCGCTCACGCATGCGCTCGCGATCAGCCTGGCGCCGGATGTTCGGGTAAACTGCGTCAGTCCCGGATGGATCGCCACCGGGAATTACAGTGCGCTACGCCGCAAGGACCATGCGCAGCATCCGGCGGGGCATGTCGGCAAGCCGGAAGACATCGCCGAGATCGTGGCCTTTCTGCTCGACGCAAAGCGCTCCGGCTTTGTCACGGGTGCCAATCTCGTCGTCGATGGCGGCATGACGCGCAAGATGATCTACGAAGAATGAGCCAGAGCGACATAGCTTTTCTTCGAAACGCTATCCCGCTCTATTATTTGGTCGGAGCATGATCTTTTCCGAAAACCGGTTCCCACTTTTCGGGATCATGTTTCATGAGCGCGTTCGATTCCTCGAACAGGCGCATGTTCTTTTCCACATCATAGCGCTGCTCGAGCAGGGTCTCGGGGTCCCACTCGCTGCGCTCGGCGCCGAAAAAATCGCCCCCATAAACATGGATCGCGCCGGTCAGACGCGGAATGGGATTGGTAACGGAATGAATGATATTGCATCCCAGCGGCTCGGCGTCCTTTTCGCAGAGCGCCCTCGCGCCGGCGGCTTCAACCCTGCCATTCTCGCCGCCCGCGATGCGGCGCCAGAATATGTTGTCCTCACGACCCGTATAGACGCCGATGATTGCCCACATCTGATGGTTGTGGGGCATCAGTGTCATGCGCGGGCCCCAGATCACATTCAGTATTGTCATCTCGGCTGAGTGATAGATCTTCTGAATTCCGGCACGTCTCGGCTCGCCCAATCCTTGCAGAACGCTTGCCGGGTCCGACACCGCGCACGCGACCACCTCACGTACCGACTTGTGCGAGGGGTCCTGCGCCAGAGCAAGACGGCAGTCGGCAATGAAGCGCTCCGGATCGAATTTCATCGTACGCTCCTCCAGGCGATCATATCACGATCCGAGCTCTTCGCGTTTATTTTAATTGCGTATCTTGTCCCAGAGCCGCTGCAAGGCGCGCGTAAAGCGGATTGTTGCGCGAGAACACGTAATCGAGGCGGGTGACGGAAACATTCTCCGCTCCCGCCTCGCGCAGGAGGCGGGCGAGCGACGCGACATGTTTGGGCGGACAGTGCAAGGTGAGCATGCCCGACGATGTCGGCCCGCCGAACGGCGCCTCAATGCCGAACAGCCGCTTTGCCTCGGCCAGAACCGCACTGTCCAGCTGCGCACATCGCGTGCGCACTTCGCGAAACGTGCTGGCCGACTTCTGCGCGGCAATGCGATCGAGCACGCGGGAGGCCATCTCGCGTTCCGCCGCACCCCACCGCGCATGGCGCGAGGCGACGAGATTGGCCTGGGAGCGGAGAATCACCCCATCGTCGATCACGCGCAGGCCGTTGGCAGCGAGCGTTGCTCCTGAGCTCGTTATGTCGACGATCAGCTCGGCCGTGCCTGCCGCCGGCGCTCCCTCCGTGGCGCCAGCGCTCTCGACGATGCGGTAGTCCACGATTCCGTGCGCCGAGAAGAATTGCCGTGTCAGGTTCACGTACTTCGTCGCCACCCGCATCTTGCGCTCGTGCTTGAGGCGAAACGCAGTTGCCACGTCATCGAGATCGGCCATGGCATGCACATCGATCCAAGCCTGCGGAACGGCCACAACGACATTCGCATAGCCAAAATCAAGCCGGTCCAGAAAGATCACCTGCCGGTCGGTGTCGACCAAATGCTCGCGGATGAGGTCCTCGCCGGTCACGCCAACATGCACTGTGCCCTGGCCCAAAAGCTCGACGATTTCGGCGGCCGAGAGATACGCGACCTCGATATTTGCGAGATCGGCGATGCTGCCGCGGTATTCTCTTGCGCCGCGCGGCTTGAGCAGATCGAGCCCGGCCTCGGCGAAGAATGCTTGGGCATTTTCCTGCAGGCGGCCTTTTGCGGGCACCGCAATAACAAACGGCTGGGTCATGCGTTGCTCCGCAACGCGGCAAGGCGTTCGACCCAGACGGCAAATCCGACCGCGGCGATCGGCGCCGGACTGCCAAGGCGCGTGAGAAGCCCGTCGTAACGCCCGCCCGCCACCAGCTGTCCCGACACATGCCCCTGCGGGTCGTGCAGCTCGAAGACCATGCCGCTGTAGTAGTCAAGACCACGGCCGAGCGCTGTGGAGAACGCAATTTTTCTGACATCGGTGCCGCGCTCGACAAGGAAGCGTATCCTTGATTCGAATGCATCGAGCGCCTGATCAAAGGACAAGCGGGCATTCTTCGCGAGCGCGCTGAGCTGCGAAAGCACCTCATCGGGCGCACCTTTGAGGGCGAGGAACTGCTCGATCACGGAGCGAGTGGTCTCAGGTAATGATGCTTGCGCGCTGAGCGCGGCCTGGTCCAGAAAGCGGTCGGCGATCTCACCAATGGATCGGCCGCCGACCGCCGTGATGCCCGCAATCGAAAGCAGATCGGTGATCAACGCATGAGCTCCCTTGGGGTCGGAGCCTGCCAGGGCCGCAAGCACGCCTTCGTATTCGGGACGCGCATTCTTTGAGGAAACGCTCAGGCGCTGCAAATCCCGTAACAACGAGCTCTTGTGATTAAAGTCCCTGATGAGGCGCCGCTTCCATGCGGGAGCAAGATCAAGCGCCGCAATGAGGGCCGAGAACAGTCCGACATCGCCCATGCGTATGGCCGGGCTTGCGAGACCGAAATGCGCGGCAGAATGGAGGGCCAGCGCGAAACTCTCGGCGTCCGCTGCGGCCTTGTCGACGCGGCCGAATGATTCGACGCCCGCCTGCCAGAATTCGGCTGCGCCCTGCATATCCGTTCTTTTTTGCCGAAAGACCTGGCCGAGGTAACAGAACCCTTGCGGCTTTCCGGCCGCCGGGGAGGCGAGATACTCGCGCGATACCGGAATGGTGAGATCAGGACGGAGGCACAGCTCCGTGCCCTCCGCATCAGCGGTGAGGTACATGCGGGCGCGGATATCTTCGCCCGATAGATCGAGGAATGGAGCCGCCGGCTGGAGAATGGGCGGCGTGACGCGCCGATAGCCGGCGCGTTCAAAGAACGCGACGAGGTCCTCGCTGCGCGCATCGACAGCGGCATTCGTTGAAGCGGTGGTCTGCACTTGTCATCGCGCTCAGGAGCGCCCGCATACATGCTGCTCTGAAGCAGCCGTTTAACACGGCGGGCGCGCGATTTCGATGCAAATCCGCAGCTGGGCTTAACAGCAGGACGCCGGGCAGACGGTCTTTTATTGCCAATCCCCGAGCACCGCCTGCACAAGCGCGAGCGCTGCCACAGCAGCCGTGTCGGCGCGCAGGATGCGCGGCCCAAGCGCAAGCCGCACGACATTCGGCAGCGTCAGCAGCGCGGCCCGTTCCTCCTCCGCAAACCCGCCCTCGGGCCCGATCAGGATCGCAACAGGAAACGATCCGGGACGGCGTTCGCCCTTTGCTGCCGAAAGTGCGGCGATCGGATCGTCCACGGGCGCGTCCTCGTCGCAGAAGACCATGAGACGCGAGGGATCGTGTTCGCGCAGCATGTGAGCGAAGGCAAGTGGCTTGCCGATCTCTGGCAGCGTGAGAATGCCGCACTGCTCCGCCGCCTCGATCGCATTGGCGCGCATGCGATCGAGATTGACGCGCGTGACCTGAACATGGCGCGTAATCACCGGCTGCAATCTCGACGCACCCATCTCGACCGCCTTCTGCAGCATGTAATCGAGCCGGGCATGCTTTAGAGGAGCAAAGAAATAATGGAGGTCTGAGGGAAGCGTTTGCGAGCGGCTGCATCCCGCAATGGCGAGCGCAAGCTCCCGCCTCCGGCCTTGCGTTACCCGGCCAGTCCATTCGCCGTCCCGGCCATTGAACACAACGACGCAATCCCCCGCCTTAAGTCGCAACACATTCCGGAGATAGTTCGTCTGGGCAGGAGTCAATGGTGCAGTATCGCCTTCCCGAAGTGGCTGCTCCAGGTACAACCGAGGGGTGCGGAAATCGTATCGGGGCATCTAAGGCGTGAAGGAAAAAGCGCGTTCGGCGAGAAACTGCGCGGCAGACCGCCGCATCAACCCACTAAATCCCCATCGCATCAACCATTTGCCGTGTTGTCGCCGAATTTGAAGCGCTGTTTGTGGCTCCTTGCAACTAATCCTGTCGGGTGGCCCAAGGGGCCAGGGGGGTAGCCGGCATGACGTCCTGCCGAGTGATGCTGGTCGCGATCGGGCTGATGCTCTTTCCGCTCGGGGCGGCTCACGCGCAGTTTGGCGGAATGCCCGGAATGCCCGGCTCGCCTGGCATGCCGGGATATCCCGGAATGCCTGGTGCTGCATCTCCCTCGCCCGGTTTCGGCGCCCCACAGGCGCCACCGCCTGTGTGCCAGGCTCTCCTCACTGCGCGTGATGAGACGGCAAAGCACGGTCAGGCGCTCCAGGCGGCAGGCAAGCGAAAGGCGGCGCCGGCGGAAACCTGCAAATTGTTCAAGAGCTTCCTGGCCAGCGAAGCCAAGCTTCTAAAGGGCATGGAAGAGAACAGCACAACCTGCGGAGTTCCCGGCGACGTAATCAAGAGCGTGAAGCACGCGCATAATCAGGCAAACGAGATCGGGCAAAAAGTCTGTGAGGCCGCGGCACAAGGACCCCGTCCGGCCGGTCCTACACTGAGCGATGCCCTCGGCACCACGCCCACCGTGCCTGATGCCTCCGCTACAAAACGCGGCCAAGGCACCTTCGACACGCTTATCGGCAGCCCCCTCGCACAATAAATCCGCGGCGCGGGTCGCCTTCGCCAAGGGTCTAGTTGCGGGCGATTATCTCGCGTTCGCCGCGATGCACCTTCGTGGAGGCCGGCGAGCCGGTGCGGCGGCGCAGGCGCTGCACACCACGTCGGGCTTTGAGGAGACTGCGGCAGCGCCGACGCGATAGCGTGCGGCCCATCTGAATTCCGTCGAGCCGCGGCAGCAGCTCCCGGAGGCTTCCATCGTTTTCAGCGACGAGGAGCGGCAAATCGAGCACCCTCGCCCAACAGCGCCATTGCCACGCGATATCGCGCAGATCGGCTCCGCGATGGAGCGTGACCGAGAGCTGCGCGTCCGAATGCTCGAGCACCAGTGCCGCGTTTCCGCCATTCAAGGCTGTCGGCCCCTGCATGCGCATCGACACGCCCAGAAAACAACGCAACGGCAAAGTCAGCGTCATCGTAATGCCGGCCAGCGGGCGCAAGAAGATGACGCGGTCGCTGTGCAGTTCGATCGCGCCGACAGGCGCCTGTGCGCTGCTTTCATCAGCCGCAATACGCAGTGGGAGAGAAAGCGGATCGAGCCGCGTATTGCGGCTCGATCCGGCAGGCAAGAGCCTGCTTGCTGCTTGACGCCTCAAAGCCTATCTCCCCGCCCGGGTATTTCCCGGTTTGCCGCCGGATTTGCCTCCGGCGATTGCCGCAAACCTGCCTCAAATCATTCGGGATCCGATTAATGTTCCTGGTTAATGCGTGGTGTCGCCGCATTGCATCGCCCTACATGCTTGACAGGACCTTGCCGCGCTCGCTTGGCGCCTTGCGTGCCGGCTAGCTCGCACGCCGCATGTCTTTGCTCCTCGACGCTTCTGCCCTCGCCGCGCATCCGGAACGCCTGATCGACGCAGCGCTTCGCGCAGGCGCAGATGCCGCCGACGCCCTTGCCGTGCGTTCAATTTCGCTTTCCGTCGAAGTGCGCGAGAACGCCGTCGAGGAATCGGAACGCTCGGAGGGCGACGATTTCGGACTGCGCGTTTTTGTCGGGCGGCGACAAGCGGTCATCTCGACGAGCGATCTCAACATGGATGCATGCGAGCTCGCCGAACGCGCGCTCGCTATGGCGCGCGCGACGCCTGAGGATCCCTTCGCGGGTCTTGCCGATAAAAGCGAGCTTGCGCGCGAAATTCCCGATCTTGATTTGCTCGACCCCGTGCTTCCAAGCGTCGCGCAACTCGAACAACGGGCAAAACGCGCCGAGGCAGCCGCGCTTGCCATCAAGGGGGTGACGAAGTCCGGTGGCGCAGGTGCCTACTCCGGCATCAGCGGCATGGTGCTTGCGACGAGCTCGGGGTTTCGCGGCTCCTATACGAGCTCCTTCCACAGCGTTTCCATGATGGCGATCGCGGGCGAGGGCACGGCCATGGAGCGCGACTATGATTTCTCGAGCGTGCTGCACGCAGCCGATCTGGAATCGTCCGAGCAGATCGGACGGACGGCCGGAGAGCGCAGCGTCGCGCGAGTCAACCCGCGCAAGATCGAGACGAAACGGGTGCCGGTAGTGTTCGACCGCCGGGTATCCGGCTCGCTCGTCGGCCATCTCGCCGGCGCAATCAACGGCGCGGCCGTTGCCCGGGGAACGAGCTTCCTCAAACAGAAGCTCGGCCAACGTCTGTTCAAGCCCGGCATCCGCATTGTTGACGACCCGCTGCGCAGGCGCGGCTTGCGTTCGCGTCCCTTCGATGCAGAAGGCGTCGCCACAAAGGCGCTCGCTGTAATCGATGACGGGCTCCTGAAATCGTGGTTTCTCGACTGCGCGACCGCGCGCGAGCTTGGGCTGGCAACAACCGGCCACGCGCAGCGCGGGGTTGCATCAAACCCCGGGCCCTCGCCCAGCAATCTGCATCTCGCGCCCGGCACGGATTCGGCGGACGCGCTGGTTGCCGATATCGAGGAGGGCTTCTATGTCACCGATCTCATCGGCAGCGGCGTCAATCTCGTTACGGGAGATTACAGCCGTGGCGCATCCGGATTTTGGATCGTGCGTGGCCAGCGCAGCTATCCGGTCAGCGAGGTCACGGTTGCAGGAAACCTCACAGAAATATTCCAGAATCTGCTGCCGGCAAACGATCTCGAGTTTCGTTTCGGAACGAATGCGCCGACGTTGCGCGTAGAAGGCCTCACGGTTGGTGGCCGCTGAGGTCAGCGTCGATGCTTTGCGCATGCGCGATCAGCTCGCGGCCGCGATGCGCGAGGCTGGCGCGCTTGCGTTGCTTACGTTCGGCAAAGCGCCCAAGAGCTGGATCAAGGGCAGATCTTCGCCGGTGAGCGAGGCCGACCTTGCGGTCGACGCGCTGCTGCGCGAGCGGCTGCTCGCCATCAGTCCGGCCGGGTGGCTCTCGGAAGAGACCGAGGACGATCCTGCACGTCTCGATGAGACCCGGCTTTGGGTCGTCGATCCCATCGATGGCACGCGCGCCTATCTTGCCGGCTCTCCCGATTGGGCGGTGTCGGCCGCCTTTGTGCATCTCGGCCGACCGGTACTCGGCATGCTTTATGCTCCTGTAACGGACGAGTTGTTCATCGCATCCGCCGGCGCCGGCGCCACGCGCAATGGCGAACCGATCAAAGCGACGAGCGGAAATACGATGGCGGGCGCACGGCTTTCAGCCCCCAAGCGACGGCTCGAAATTCTTGCCGCGATCGAGCCCCGCATCGAGGCGATGCCGCGCGTTCCTTCGCTGGCGCTGCGCCTCGCGCGCGTCGCCATGGGTGAGCTTGATGCCACCTTCACGGCTCCGAACAGTCATGACTGGGACCTTGCGGCGGCCGATCTTTTGGTGCACGAAGCCGGCGGCCGGGTGACTACGCTGCGCGGGGAAACTTTGATTTATAATCGGCCCGACCCGGTGCATGGAGCGCTCGTTGGCGCCGGCGCAGCCCGGCATCGTGCTTTGCTCGAGGTTATTCGCGATCGGATCGCCGATTTGACCTGAACGGGCGCCGCCAGGGGCGAATGGTCGGGAGGCAATATTGAACCAGGGCGCCGGACAGCCTCAGCTGCTGCATCTCGTCTTCGGCGGCGAGCTTACCGACTTGCAGAAGGTCGAATTCCGCAATTTGGAAAAGCTGGATCTTGTCGGCATTTTCCCGAATTACGCGTCGGCCCATGCGGCATGGCGAGCCAAGGCGCAGCAGACGGTCGACAATGCTCACATGCGCTATTTCATCGTGCACCTGCATCGATTGCTCGATCCGCAGGCCGATCAGCATGGCAGCTCCTGACCGCGCGCAGTCCGTTGTCGATGTCCTGGTCCCGAAGTTTGCTTCGTTCGCGCGCGCTGCAGGTCGCAATCGGGGTTACTGCGGCGGAATATCTGCGCCTGGTGTGGAAGACCGGAAGATTCGTGACCGAACCGGCTGATATTTACGAGCGCGTAGCACGGGATTACCCGGTTATCCTCGCGATGTGGCACGGACAGCATTACCTCGCTCCTTTCCTTAAACGGCCGGAGCACCGCGCGAAGGTCCTGGTGTCCAAGCATCGCGATGGCGAAGTGAATGCGATCGCCGCACGCTGGTTGGGGGTAGACGCAATCCGCGGGTCCGGTCACCAGGGCGTTGACTTCATCGGCAAGGGCGGCGTGAGCGCGTTCAAGGAAATGCTCAGCACATTGCAGGACGGCTCCATCGTCGCGCTCACCGCCGACGTTCCGACGGTTGCGCGCGTGGCGGGGCTCGGCATCGTGAAGCTCGCGAGCGCCTCCGGGCGCCCGATTTATCCGGTCGCCCTCGCGACGCACCGGCGCATCGAGCTCGATACCTGGGATCGCACCGCCATCAACCTGCCTTTCGCCCGGGGTGCCGGCGTTGTTGCCGAACCGATCTGGGTTGCAAGCGATGCCGATGCGAATGCGCTCGAGCTTGCCCGCAGCACGCTGCAGGCTGCTCTCGAGCGCGCCACCACCCGTGCATACGAACTCGTCGATCGGGCGTGAGATGGGGGCCGTCCCACACGGGCTGCCCTTCCCATTGCGAAGCTATCGCCTGTTGACGACCGCCTTGGCTCCCGTCGCGCCGGCGCTGATTGCGCGGCGCTTGCGCCGTGGCAAGGAGCACCCCAAGCGCCTTCGGGAGCGCTACGCAGAAACCCAGATCACCCGGCCGGCCGGTCCCTTGATCTGGCTGCAGTGCGCGAGCGTAGGCGAACTGCTCACGGTGGTGCCGCTGATTGGGCGGCTCCGCGACAAGGGGTTCGCGGTGCTTTGCACATCGGGCACGATTACGTCCGCACAGGTCGCGACAGAAAGATTGCCGTCGGGCGTCATTCATCAGTTCACCGTGCTGGACGCGCCGCGTCTGGTCAGCCGATTTTTCGCGCACTGGCAACCCGATCTCGCACTTTTTGTCGAATCGGATCTGTGGCCGAACCTGGTGATTACTGCCGCGGACCGCCCCATGCCGCTCATCCTGATCAATGGGCGCATGTCGGAGCGATCGTTGCGTCGCTGGCGTTTCGCGCCCGCAACGATCGCCGCGTTGCTGCGCCGCTTCGATCTGTGCCTGGCGCAATCGGAGGTGCATGCAGAACGTTATCGCGACCTGGGTGCGCCACGCGTGGTGACCACCGGCAACCTGAAGCTCGATGTGCCGAGTCCGCCCGCAGATGCTGACAAGCTTGCTGCGCTTACCCGTGCCGTTGGTGACCGCACACTCATCGCCGGCACCTCCACGCATGCAGGTGAGGAGACGCTCATCATTGAAGCGCACCGGCGCTTGCGGCACTCGTTTCCACGGCTGCTGACGGTAATCGCACCGCGTCATCCAGAGCGCGGGCTTGGCATAGTCGAGATCGCGCGCGCGGCCGATCTGAAAACGGCCTTGCGCTCGCGCGGAGAGCTACCCGCATCCGATACGGAAATTTATATCGCCGACACCATGGGGGAGCTTGGACTGATCTACCGGCTGGCCCCTATCGTATTCGTCGGCGGCTCCCTCGCCAGCCACGGCGGCCAGAATCCGATCGAGCCCATCAAACTCGGCGCCGCCATTCTGCACGGCCCGCATGTGTGGAATTTTGCTGAAATCTACGCTGCGCTCGACCAGGCGCACGGTGCCGAGCAGGTCAACGACGTTGGCCGGCTCGCGGTCCGGCTTGGGGCCTGGCTCAGAGATACGCAGGAACGTGCGGCTGTCGTTGCCGCTGCGCGCGAGACCGTTTCGGTCTTGGGCGGCGCGCTTGAGCGCACCCTCTCCGCACTCGATCCCTACCTGATGCAAATCCGTCTGGAATGCCGGCATCATGCGTGAGCCGGAATTCTGGTGGCGCGAGGGCAGCATTGGCGGCCGCCTGCTTGCGCCGGCCGGCACGATTTATGGTGCCGTCGCCCGGATGCGTCTTGCTAGACGGGGCGGGCGCGCGGTTGTGCCGGTGATCTGCATCGGCAATCTGGTCCTCGGCGGTGCCGGGAAAACGCCGGCTGCCATGGCGGTCGCAAAGCTACTCAAGCGCGCGCGAGAGAGACCCGTATTCCTGACCCGGGGATACGGCGGAAGGCTGCAAGGCCCCATTACGGTCGATGCTGCTACGCATCATGCGCGGGAAGTCGGCGACGAGCCGCTTCTGCTTGCGCAGGTCGCGCCGACTATTGTGGCGCGCAGGCGCCTCGACGGCGCCAAGGCGGCTATTGCGGCTGGCGCAACCGTGATCGTCATGGACGACGGGTTTCAGAATCCCAGCCTGCACAAAGATTTCTCTCTCTTGGTGATCGATTCGGTACAGGCGGTGGGCAACGGTCGGGTTTTTCCGGCGGGCCCGTTGCGCGCGCCGCTCTTTGCGCAACTTCGGCACGCCGGCGCGCTCGTCGTGGTCGGGGAGGGGAGAGCTGCGGCTAAGGTGGCGTCACACGCGCAGCGGCTGAAAGTTCCTGTGTTTGCCGCCTCACTCAAGCCTGATAGCGATTTCATCTCGGCGCTGGAACGAGGCCGTGTGCTCGCCTTTGCGGGTATTGGCAACCCGGACAAGTTCTTTGCGACGCTCGCCGCGGCCGGCATCGCCCTGGGCGACACCAGGAGCTTTCCCGATCATCACTTCTATACGCGCGCGGAGGCGCAGGACTTGTGCGCGCGTGCAGATGCCGAGGGGTTCGTGCTGGTCACAACTGAAAAGGACATGGCGCGCCTTGCTGGCGACAGCGAGCTCGCCGAGCTGGCGGCGCAGGCGCATGCTCTGCCAGTAAAACTGGCATTCGAAAACGAGGGAGCGCTGAGCGAAATGCTGGTCGCGCGGCTCGGTACGGCTCGGAAAGAGGTGGCTGACCGTATATGACGCTTCGAGGCCCACCGCGAGTTGAAAACGCACTCTCGCGGGTGCATGCTTTGCTTCTCAAAATTTGAGAGGAAAAAGCCATGGCCGAGAATGTGTATAAAGTGATCGAGTTGATCGGCACGAGTAGCGATTCCTGGGAAAAAGCTGCGAAGGCGGCCGTCGAACGCGCGGCAAAGTCGTTACGCGATCTGCGCGTGGCGGAGATCGTCGAGCAGGACGTGCAGCTGAATAACGGGAAGGTCGAGGCTTATCGGGTGAAGATGAAGGTATCGTTCAAATACGAAGGCCAGGGTTGACCCGGGTTAGTCCCGCGCGGGATTAGAGCGAGATAGCTTTTCTTCGATTCGCTATCCCGCTCTATTTTATTTGGTGGAGCATGATCTTTTCCGAAAACCGGTTCCCACTTTTCGGGATCATGCTCTAATCTTTCCGGCTGCTACGCCCCTGCATGTGTCGCCATCGATCCGGGAAATGGCGCCGCAGCACGGCTTCAGGATTGATGTACGCTTCCTGCAGATCGACGCTCCAGTATTTGAGCTCCTCCAGCGGGATCGGCAAGCCTGTAACGGCGCAACGGACGAACGCGCCAGGCCGCACGATGCGAAAATCCCCGTCGAGATATTTGACCTCGGCTTCGCCGGCAGTGGCGCGGTCGGTTCGATTGAGCACGTTTGTCCTCTCCTGGCGGCCGTCGCGCAGAAACATAATAGCTTAAGCCGCGTTATGTAACCCGCCCTGTCGATTGTGCCACGTGCGGGCCATCCATGTCCTTCGTGCGAAAATCTCGGCGCGGCGGCGCAGCGCTATTCAAACAGCTTGCCTTGGCCAGCATCGGCCAACCGCCGCGACCGCAGCTTCGGTTTTGGCTTCTCCACAGGCGTGAGCACCGCGTGCTCGGCCGATGCGCGCACGAAGCCGTCGAAGAATTCGATATCCAGGCTCATGCCCGCGCTTACACGCGCGGCATGCGGGACGGGCCGGCGCTTTCCATCCCGCACAAGCGCAAAGCCGCGGGCCAGCACCCCGCGATGGGAGAGCGCCTGCAGCAGGCCGGCGCAGCGGTCGAGGGAAGCCACGCGTTGTCCGAGCAGCATCAGCATGGCGCGGCTTGCGCGCTGCGCGAGGCCAGCAACGCGCTCGCGCGAACGTCCTATTCGGTTACGGTGGCTGTCAGCATTGGCGCGGAGACCCGCGCGCAGGCGCGCCGAGGCGCCCTCGAGCCGCTCTCGCCGGCGCATGCCCGCAATTTCCGTTGCGCGCCGTGCGCGCTCAACGAGAGCGCCGACCAATTCGCAGCAGCGGCCCAATTGCGTGCGCAGCATATGCGGCGAAAGGCGCCCCGCAGCCCGAGAGAAACGCGCGTGATGGCTCTGTGCGTTTGCGAGGAGCGCACGCGGAAGGCGGCTGCTGGCATAATCGAGGCGCTGTGTGGGAACCGCAAGCAGTTGCTCAGCGCTTGGGAGTGCGCGGATTGCCGAGCGCAGCTCCGTCCGGCGCGCTTCCTGCCCGCGCTGCCAGCAGGCAAGCGAGCGACGGATAAGGCTGTCAATGCGAACGAGCAATTCCGTTCGGACCGGCACAGCCATTTCGGCAGCGGCGGTCGGCGTCGGCGCGCGCTTATCGGCGGCGAAATCGATGAGCGTGACATCAGTCTCGTGCCCTACCGCCGAGATAAGCGGGATCATGCTTGCCGCCGCGGCGCGAACCACGATCTCCTCGTTGAACGACCAGAGGTCCTCGATCGAGCCGCCTCCGCGCGCGACGATGAGAAGATCGGGCCTGCCCGGTAAACCTTTTGCAGGCAACGCGTTGAAGCCCGCAATGGCGGCCGCGACCTCCTGAGCGGCGCCCTCTCCCTGCACGCGCACCGGCCAGACCATGACGCGGCGGGGAAATCGATCGGTCAGGCGGTGCAGAATATCCCTGATGACCGCGCCTCCGGGTGATGTAATCACCCCGATCAGCTGCGGCAGGAACGGCAGCGGCTGCTTTCGACGCGCATCGAATAAACCCTCCGCGGCGAGCGCCTTCTTGCGTTGGTCGAGCAGCACCAT
>DATCJI010000353.1:0-10409 GCA_036562835.1 Xanthobacteraceae bacterium
CGCGGGCATGACAGCGTTGGTAATGGCCTGAAAACATGGCTTCTCGAGTAAAACGACACAGCCCCTCGCTGTTCGCGGCAGCGGGCCTCGACCGCGACGCACCGCGCCCCCTCGCCGATAAGCTGCGGCCGGCAACACTCGCCGAAGTGGTGGGCCAGGAGCCTCTGCTCGGCCCCGATGGCGCGCTCACGCGCATGCTCGAGACGAGGACACTCGGGTCGCTCATCTTCTGGGGCCCGCCGGGAACTGGGAAAACTACGGTCGCGCGGCTTCTCGCCGGTGCCACGGACCTTTATTTCGAGCAGATTTCAGCGATTTTTTCCGGTGTGGCCGACCTCAAGAAGGTGTTCGAGGCTGCGCGAGCGCGCCGCGAAACCGCTCAGGGGACGCTGCTCTTTGTCGACGAGATCCATCGCTTCAACCGGGCGCAGCAGGATTCGTTTCTCCCGGTCATGGAGGACGGCACCATCACGCTCATTGGTGCAACAACGGAAAATCCGTCATTCGAGCTGATCGCCCCGCTCCTTTCGCGCGCGCGGGTGCTCGTCTTCAAGCCGCTCTCTGCGGATGCGCTGGAGAAGCTTCTGGCCCGTGCGGAGGCTGCGGAAGGTAAGCCGCTGCCGCTCGATCAGGACGCGCGTGCCTCGCTCATTCGCATGGCCGATGGGGACGGGCGCGCGGCGCTCATGCTCGCAGAAGAAGTCTGGCGCGCCGCGCGCGCCGGCGAAGACTTCGATGCGGCCAAGCTGCAGGACGTGGTGCAGCGGCGCGCCCCCATTTACGACAAGCAGCAGGACGGCCATTACAACCTGATCAGCGCCCTGCATAAATCGGTGCGGGGTTCAGACCCGGACGCGGCGCTCTACTATCTCTGTCGCATGCTCGATGCCGGTGAGGATCCGCTCTACATCGCGCGACGCGTGGTGCGCATGGCCGTGGAGGACATCGGGCTCGCCGATCCCCAGGCGCTGGTAGTCTGCAACGCCGCCAAGGACGCCTACGATTTTCTCGGCTCGCCCGAAGGCGAGCTGGCCATCGCCGAGGCCGTGATCTACGTGGCCACAGCACCCAAATCGAATGCCGCCTACGAGGCCTATGGGGAGGCCATGCGCACGGCGAGGGAGGCCGGCTCGCTGCTGCCGCCCAAGCACATCCTGAATGCTCCGACGCCATTGATGCGCAGCGAGGGGTACGGAGCAGGGTACGCCTATGATCACAATGAGCCTGACGCGTTCTCCGGCCAGGACTATTTTCCCGAAACACTGGAGCGTCAGACGTTTTACCGGCCGCGCGACCGCGGCTTCGAGCGCGAGCTCGCCAAGCGGCTCGAGTATTGGCAAAAACTCCGTCGCGAGCGGAAATCGCCAGACGAATGAGAGCACGGATTATGGATAAACTTCTTGAGGATGCCATCACTCGCCTGAAGGCACTCCCTATCGATCGACAGCACGAAGCGGCGGCTCTGCTTCTCAATTTCCTGGAGGAAGTGGGGGATCATGCGCACCTTACCCCAGAACAGATTGAGGAAATTGAACGCCGGCTTTCGGATGCCGAGCCATTTGCAAATGATGACGAGGTACGCGCGACGTATGACCGCCTGACTAAATGAATACCGCTATAAAAAGCGTGCCCTTGAAGACCTCGAATCAATTCATTCCTACATTTCAAAGTTCGATCAGCAAGCAGCGAAACGAGTCATCGCCCGGATCGAACACGTGATCGGGCGGCTAGCTTATCTTCCATGGTCTGGCAGACCGGGCGTAGTGTCAGGGACCCGCATCCTGGTTGTGCCCGGCCTTCCATATGTTGCGATTTACCGCATTCGCCGAGATCAAGTCGAAATCATTGCAGTGTTGCACACTGCACGCCGCCGCAGAAGCTAAGCAGAACATCAGTGGCCAAAGAAAAAAATAGGGCTGCGGTGCAGAATGTACGCGTGAGCGGCGACGAGGCCGGGATGCGCGTCGACCGCTTCCTGGAAGCGCGCTTTCCCGGGCTTTCGTTCTCACACATCCAGCGTATCATCAGAAAGGGCGAGCTGCGCATCGATGGCAGGCGTGCGCAATCGAAGCAGCGGCTCGAAGCGGGCCAGACAGTGCGCATCCCGCCCGTGCGCATTGAAACAAAGCCACATGGTCTTTCGGCTACAGACGCCGGCGCAAAGACCAAAGAGTTCCTCGCATCGATCACGCTCTTTGAAGACTCGGACGTGCTCGTGCTGAACAAGCCCATGGGACTGGCGGTGCAGGGCGGCTCCGGCACGCCGCGGCACCTCGACGGCATGCTGGAAGTGTTGCGGGACGCAAACGGCCAGCGCCCACGCCTCGTGCATCGGCTCGACAAGGATACGGCCGGCTGCCTGCTGGTGGCGAAAACGCGCTTTGGCGCCGCCGCGCTTGGCAAGACATTCCGGTCGCGCTCAGCGCGCAAGGTCTACTGGGCCTTGGTCGCCGGGGTACCCAAGCCGCGCCAGGGTCGCGTCTCCACCTATCTGGCAAAGGAGGAACGCGAGGACGAATCGGTGATGCGCATTGCGCGCCATGGCGATGAGGGCGCAAGCCACGCCGTGACCTATTACGCAGTTGTGGAAACCGCCGCGCGCGAGCTTGCATGGTTGTCGCTCAAGCCGGTGACGGGACGCACGCACCAGCTGCGCGCCCACATGGCGCATATCGGCCACCCGATTGTGGGTGACGCGAAATACTTCTCGAAAGAGAACTGGCAGCTCCCCGGGGGCATCCAGAACCGGCTGCATCTTCTGGCGCGCAGGATCGCCGTGCCACACCCGCGCGGCGGCACGATCGATGTCACGGCGCCTCTTCCCCCTCACATGCAGCAGAGCTGGAACGTGCTCGGCTTCGATAGCGCTGCCTACGACCCGATCGTGGCGGCGCCGGAAGAGTAAAAGGCCTACTGGCTGGCAGCCGGAACAATGCCTACGTAAATAGCCCGCAAGAGCGAACCGACATGCGGGATGCGCGACCCCGGATGTCGCTGCCGCTCATCCGGGCTACGAACCCGGAGGTTCCCATGCGCGCTGTGCTCGGTGCATTCCTTACCGTGATGGCGCTGGCGCCTGCGTGGGCCCAGCCGGGCACAGTGGGCACGACCATCAACCCTCCGGTCGGTCTTCCGATTCCGCAGTTGCAAAACCGTATTCCCGCGCCGCTGCCGCCCCCGCCACAACCGCCGGTGATCAATGGGCCGCTGTCACAGGCGCCACAGCCGCGCGTGTATCAAGCCCCGCAGATGACCAGCTCTAGTCCCAAGCAGCTGGGCTGCCTGCGTGAGGGAAGAAAGCAGGGTCTGCGCGGCAAAAAGCTCGACGCTTATACCCGCGAGTGCGCCAGGCCGGGCGAGGAGTAGCGCTTACCTTAGCGCCGCGTTGATTTTCTCCAGGGCTTCCGAGCCGGGACAGAGGTCCTGCTCTCCCAACCCGTTAAGAGGCGCGTCCACAGTGTTGAAATGCCTGTGCAAATCCTCTGGCTCGGGATGCACATACAGCAACCCGGTGACCACCTGTCCCATGTCTGCGTGCCGTTGCAAAAAGGTAATGGCGGCGGTGCGGTCGTGCGGATCGTAATCGGCCGCGAGCTTCCTGAGCAGCAGCTTTGAGCCGTCATGCTGCTCGACCACTTCGACGCTGCCGGGTTCGTAAGAGACCGTAATGGGCGTGCGAGCAGTCATGAAATCCAGCCGATTCACCGCCTCGTTGTGCTCGCGCACGTAATCGAAGCTCTTGGTCGAGCCCGCGTGGTTGTTGAAAGCCACGCAGGGGGAGATCACGTCGATGAAGGCGGCGCCGTGGTGCTCGATGCCTCCTTTAATCAGGGGCACGAGCTGCTCCTTGTCCCCCGAGAACGAGCGCGCCACGTAGGTTGCGCCGAGCTGCAGAGCCATGGCCACGAGGTCGATCGCACTATCGGGGTTGACCAGGCCGCGCTTCGATTTGGACCCGCGGTCTGCGGTGGCTGAGAACTGCCCCTTGGTCAAGCCATACACGCCATTGTTCTCGACGATGTAGACCATGTCCACGCCGCGCCGGAGCGCATGCGCGAACTGGCCGAAACCGATCGAGGCGGTATCGCCGTCACCGGACACGCCCAGATAAATCAAATCGCGATTGGCAAGATTGGCTCCCGTGAGCACGGCGGGCATGCGTCCGTGCACTGAATTAAACCCATGAGAGTTGCCGAGAAAGTAGGTCGGCGTCTTCGACGAGCAACCGATACCGGAAAGCTTGGCTACCCGATGCGGCTCGATCTCAAGCTGGAAACAGGCCTCGATGATTGCTGCGGAGATCGAGTCGTGACCGCATCCCGCGCAAAGGGTCGAAACGGTGCCCTCGTAATCGCGGCGCGTATAGGCGAGCGCGTTCTTGGGCAGCGCCGGGTGGTGGAATTTGGGCTTCGCGATATAGGTCATGATACCACCTTGCGCAGGGGCGTGACCTTGAAGGCATCGAGGTGCTCGCGGATCGCGCGCGCGATGAATCGCGCTGTGATCGGCGTGCCGTCATAATGCAGAATGGGCACGAGCCGAACGGGGTCGATACCGCATTCATTCACAATCAGCGAGCGCATTTGCGCGTCGCGGTTCTGTTCCACCACGAACACGAAATCGTGGTCGGCGACGAAGCTCGTTACGCTGGAATGGAATGGGAAGGCGCGCACGCGCAGGCGATCGAGCGCTTGGCCGCGCGCCTCGATCATGTGAATGGCCTCATCCATCGCCGGCGCGGTCGAGCCGTAATAGATCACGCCATACGGCGTCGGCTTGCCCGCATTGGCTAGTACCGGTCGCGGCACGAGCTCCTTTGCGGTTTCGAATTTGCGCAAGAGCCGCTGCATGTTGTCGGCATAGACGGCGCCTTCCTCGGTGTATCGCGCATAGCGATCCCGCGAGGACCCGCGGGTGAAGAAGGAGCCCCGGCTCGGATGCGTGCCGGGCAACGTGCGGTATGGAATGCCGTCGCCATCCACATCGAGATAGCGGCCAAATTCCCGACCCGCCTCGAGCTCGGCCGCTGTCATGACCTTGCCGCGATCGTAACGGCGTGCGTCGTCCCAGTGCAGAGGGCGGCACAGCCGGTGGTTCATACCAATGTCGAGATCGAGCATGACGAAGATAGGCGTCTGCAGGCGCTCCGCCAGGTCGAACGCATCCGCCGCAAAGTCAAAGGACTCGGCGGGATCCTCGGGAAACAGCAGAACGTGCTTGGTATCCCCATGCGAGGCATAGGCACACGAAGTGAGATCGCATTGCTGGGTGCGCGTAGGCATGCCGGTTGAAGGCCCGGCGCGCTGCACATTGAAAATCACCGCTGGAATCTCCGCGAAATAGGCAAGCCCGAGAAATTCCTGCATCAACGAAATGCCCGGGCCTGATGTGGCGGTAAATGCGCGCGCCCCGTTCCAGGACGCGCCGATCACCATGCCAATGGAGGCGAGCTCATCTTCGGCCTGGATGATCGCCACCTTGCTCTTTTTCGTTGCAGGATCGAGGCGAAGGCGCCGGCAGTGTGCCGTGAACGCATCGGCAAGCGACGAGGACGGCGTTATCGGATACCACGCGCACACGGTGGCGCCGCCATACACTGCGCCGAGGGCAGCGGCGGAATTACCCTCAATGAAGATGCGATTTCCCACCGCATTCGCGGTGCGCAATTTGAGCCCGATGGGGCATTGCAGGTTTTGCAGTGCCCAGTCGCGGCCCAGATGCAGCGCATGCACATTGGCGCTGATCAGCGGCTGCTTCGACTTGAACTGCTCGCCGATGAGCCCTTCGATCACGCCGACATTCATGTCGAGCAGTGCGGAGAGCGCGCCCAGATAAAGAATGTTCTTGAACAGCTGGCGCTGCCGCGCGTCGGTGTACTCGCGATTGCATATCGCGGTGAGCGGGATGCCGATGACCGTAATGTCGTCGCGAAACCGGTTTTTCGGAACAGGCTTTGTCGAGTCATAGAGCAGGTATCCTCCGGGCTCGATGCAGGCCACATCCTTGTCCCAGGTCTGCGGGTTCATGGCGACCATGAGATCCGTGCCGCCCCGGGCGCCGAGATAGCCGGCCTCGCAGATGCGCACCTCATACCAGGTCGGCAGGCCCTGGATGTTCGAGGGGAATATGTTGCGCGGCGCAACCGGAATGCCCATGCGCAGCACGGCACGGGCAAACAGCTCGTTCGCGCTGGCTGATCCCGAGCCGTTGACGTTCGCGAAGCGGACGACGAAGTCGTTTATGCTGCTGATTTGAGCCGGCATTGCTCGCCCGCGTGTGTCATGTCGATAAGATATTTCCTCATGTCCCAGGCCCCGGTCGGGCAACGCTCGGCGCACAGCCCGCAGTGCAAACACACATCCTCGTCCTTGACCATCACGCGCCCGGTCTTGAGGTCGTTCGCCACATACAAATCCTGCGTGATGTTTTTTGCCGGCGCGCGCAGCTGCGTGCGCAAATCGGCCTCGTCTGCGTTATCGGTGAAGCTGATGCAGTCCATGGGACAAATGTCGACGCACGCATCGCATTCGATGCACAGCGATGACGTGAAGACCGTTTGCACGTCGCAATTAAGGCAGCGGTGCGCTTCCTTGAGCGCGAGCTCGAAATCATAGCCGAGCTCGACTTCGGCCTTGATGTCGCGCAATGCAACGACCTTCTCGCGCAGGGGTACGCGGTAGCGGCGGTCCGGGGCAATGTCGTTATCGTAGCTCCACTCGTGGATGCCCATTTTCTGGCTGATGATCTCGACCATCGGGGCCGGTCGATCTTCGATGGATTGACCGGAGCACAGCTGATGAATGGAAAGCGCGGCAGCATGGCCGTGAGCGACGGCCCAGATGATGTTTTTTGGACCGAACGCCGCATCTCCACCGAAGAAAACTCGCGGATGGGTTGATGCCATGGTTTCGGAATCGACCTTGGGCATACCCCACTCGTCGAACTCGATCCCGATATCGCGCTCGATCCAGGCAAACGCGTTCTCCTGCCCCACTGCCACCAGCACGTCATCGCAGGGAAAATGCTCATCGGGCTCTCCGGTCGGCACCAGCTTCCGCCGACCCTTCGGGTCGTACTCGGCCCTGACCTCCTCAAAGACGACGCCGTTCAGCCGCCCGTTCTCGATCGTGAATTGCTTCGGAATCAGGAAATTGAGGATCGGGATGTCCTCGTGCATGGCGTCTTCCTTCTCCCAGGGAGACGCCTTCATCTCTTCGAAACCGGAGCGCACGATCACCTTCACATCGTGGCCGCCCAGGCGGCGCGCCGACCGGCAGCAATCCATTGCCGTGTTGCCGCCGCCCAGCACGATTACGCGCTTGCCGATGCTGTTAACATGACCGAATGACACGGACGACAGCCAGTCGATGCCGATGTGGACGTTCGCCGCGCCCTCTTGGCGACCGGGGATGTCCAGATCGCGTCCACGCGGCGCACCCGAGCCGACGAATATTGCATCCCACCGCTCCGCCAGCAGCGCTTTGAGGCTGTCTATGCGCTGTCCTCCGCGAAACTCGATTCCAAGATCAAGGATGTAATTGCATTCCTCGTCGATGACGGATTCCGGCAGACGAAAGCGCGGGATTTGGGTGCGGATCATGCCACCCGATTTGGCATCCTGATCGAAGATGACACACTCATAGCCAAGCGGCGCCAGGTCGCGCGCCACCGTGAGCGAAGCGGGCCCGCAGCCAACGAGGGCGATCCGTTTGCCGTTCTTCGCCGCGGCAGGGCGGGGCAGTCGCGCGCGAATGTCGTTCTTGAATTCGGCTGCAACGCGCTTAAGCCGACAGATCGCAACCGGCTCAGCCTCGACCCGAACCCGGCGGCAAGCGGGCTCGCACGGTCGATCGCAGGTGCGGCCGAGGATCCCCGGGAACACGTTGGATTTCCAGTTCACCATGTAGGCGTCGGCGAAACGCCCTGCTGCGATGAGCCGGATGTACTCTGGAACGGGCGTATGCGCGGGACAGGCCCACTGACAGTCCACGACCTTGTGGAAATAATTCGGATCCGAAATGTCGGTAGGCTGCATCATCTCCTCGACAACGGGCGCCGGCTGCTTTGCCCGAATTTCTTGCCTTTATGTGCGCCAGGCCGCGTTGGCTCGGGCTCGATCACCCCGGGGAGGGCAGACCCGAATCCGGGCGCGGATACTAGTGGAGCGTTGTTCGGAATTCCACCGATACGTTCGGCAGAACCGGAATTCAGCGGCAACAATAATGGGTTACACATACGCGCAAATACGTGGGAGCGATTCATGGTTCATACGCACCCGATAGAGACGTATATAGTTGATTAAGCTCAGGATTCCAGATGGGTGCGGGGCGTGCGGCAAGCTCTTGCAGCCGGCATCACTGGCCCTTGCACCACCTGCGGTGGCAACCATGTTGAGCACTATGCGCGAATTGTTTGACCAAATTGGCGCAGGGGATCCGCTCTATCCGGTGCAATCGGCACGCGGTTCCATGCGCCGGTCGCTGCGTCCACGATTCTTTGAGCGTGCTCAGGTTGAGGAGAGCGACGGTGCGTTTGGTATTACACTTGATGGGCATCCAATCAGGACGCCTGCACAGCGCTTGCTCGAGCTACCTGGGCGTGCCTTGGCTGAACACGTTGCGAGCGAATGGAATGCACAGCGCGACGTAGTAGATCCGGCAAAGATGCCGCTCACGCGGCTTGCCAATGCGATTATTGATAGGGCTGCGGATGCGGGACCAGCGTTAGTCGCGGATATCGAAAAATATCTGGCCTGCGATCTCGTGCTGTACCGCGCGGATACGCCCCAAGGACTCGTCATCCGCCAGGCTGCGGCATGGGACCCCATACTTGAGTGGGCCGCTGCCCACTTAGGGGCGCGTTTCCGCTGCAGATCAGGAATGAGCTTTCGCGCGCAATCCGAGGACGCACTGCGGGCTGCGCGTGGCGCCATTCCGGCATCCGCACCGACGCAGGATGCCTGGCGACTCGGAGGCATGCATTCAATAACAACTTTGACCGGATCGGCGCTCATCGCACTTGCGGTGGCCGGGGGCGCGTTGTCTCCTGCGCAAGCTTGGGCTGCAGCCCACGTAGACGAGGACTGGAACATGGAGCAGTGGGGATCAGACGAGCTTGCGCTGGCTCTTCGCGCTGACCGCTTCGCCGAGATGCAAGCGGCCGCTTTGGTCCTGCAGAGTCTTCACGCCTAGCCCGATCTTATTTCTTGGTCAGGGTGCCGTAAGCCACGATCGGGCTGTTGTCAGGAGCACCGAACCAGGCCAGAGCGACGCTGTCGCCGTGCCGTGTCAGGGTAAGGGTGCCGTCGGGGCAGCGGCCGCCTTTCTCGGATTGGCCTTTCGTTATGACCTCGACAAAAAATACGTATGATTTTGACGCGCCGATCCGGGTGAGCTTGCCGGTGCAATTTAGATCCGGGTATCGGGTCTCCGCTCCTCTCGCATTTACTGTCAGCTCTAGTTTATACGGCTTTTCACTCCCGATCTGCGTAACCTGACCGCTCCAGGCGCCGGCGATGTTGGGCCCATTGCCGCTCTGCGCCTCCGCTGTTTTCTTGCCCTTTGAGCTGTTTCCCCCGGAATCCTGGGAATCGTCCGGTCCAGGCAAAAACTGTGCGATTGCCGGCGCGACTGCAGCAAGCGCACAAACAATCAATGCGCCGCTGAAAAAACGAAGCGTCTTCTCCATACTGATGGCTTCCCTCAATACGATTACGCGGATGAAACGGCGACAGAGGTTACTCTCGATTGCTGTAGCGTGCTATGCATTTTGGTAAATCTAAGGACAAGACCGCATGAAACAGATTCTGGAGAAGCTCGAAGAGCGCCGCGAGCGCGCGCGGGCCGGCGGAGGTCAGTCGCGCATTGAAGCGCAGCACAAACGCGGCAAGCTCACCGCACGCGAGCGTCTCGAACTTCTCATGGACAAAAAGTCGTTTGAAGAGTTCGACATGTTTGTCGAGCACCGTTCGGCCGAATTCGGCATGGAGCGGGCTCGGATTCCCGGCGATGGGGTGGTCACCGGCTGGGGAACGGTAAACGGGCGCACGGTTTTCGCGTTCGCCAAGGACTTCACGGTATTCGGAGGTTCCCTGTCCGAGGCGCATGCCCAGAAAATCACGAAGATCCAGGATCTAGCGATGAAATCCCGCGCCCCCATTATCGGGCTATTCGATGCGGGCGGAGCGCGCATCCAGGACGGGGTGGCAGCGCTCGGCGGCTATGGCGAAGTGTTCAAGCGCAATGTGCTCGCGTCCGGAGTTATTCCGCAGCTCTCTGTGATCATGGGCCCGTGCGCGGGCGGTGACGTGTACTCGCCGGCCATGACCGACTTCATCTTCATGGTGCGAGACACGAGCTACATGTTCGTCACCGGACCGGAAGTGGTGAAGACTGTCACCAACGAGATGG
>DATCJI010000361.1:0-2954 GCA_036562835.1 Xanthobacteraceae bacterium
CGGTGTGACCAGATCCGTTGCACCAGCCATCCGTCGAGCCGGTGGAAGAGCTTTCGGACGTGGGCCCGCTTGTAGTAGTGGCCCCATCCCCGCACGACGGGATTGACCTGCTGTACCAGCTCGCGAGTGCTTACTGGAGCCTTGCGCTGCGTGAGTTGGCGAATCTGGTCCTTGAAGTGGCTAATCGATTTCTCCCGCGGATAGGCATAGAGCCCGCCCGGCCGGATACCACTCTTGATCTTGCTAGGCGGTAGGCGCATTCGCCTATTCCCTCGCTTGATCTTGTACCCGAGAAATTCGAAGCTTTCCCGAACGTGAACAATCCGCGTCTTCTGCGGGTTGATAACCACGCCCAGCTGCTCCAGGACCCGACTCGCCGCCGCCAGTGCGGCGCGCGCCTCCACCGCGGACGCACAGGTGATGACCCAATCGTCCGCATACCTCGTGAGTTGATAGCCCTTGCGTCGCATCTCCCGATCAAACGGTGTCAGGAGTATGTTGCTCAGCAACGGCGAGGCGACGCCCTGAACGCAAAAGGTAACTTTGATCACCAGAGGCTACCGGCACCGAGGGTGCGGACTGGGAGTCATTGCCGTTCGGCGGCGTGGACGATAGGGGGATGGAGTGCCGGATGACGATCGTCTCGTCGCCGATCAGGATTTCCTTGATGACGAGGCGAACGATGCGCTGGCGTTCCTGGATGTCGAGAGTACCAGCCGAGGTGCGCAGTCGGGCTAGGAAGCTCGATAGGGACTCTGCGAGGCGCAGATAGACGGCCCGGTCGTTTATCTGATCGAGAATCGACTGCAGCTCCGTCTGCGTGGCGTGTTCGCGCTGGCGTAGCTCCGGCATCCGCCGCCGCAACTCGTCGAGCGACAGAAGCTCTTCCTGATAGGCGGTCAGCAGACGATCCATGCTCTTGCGGGTTCGCGTCAGCTCTCGCTGCAGGCCCTTCTCCCGCTGCCTTGCCGGATCGGTAGTTCGCGCCGCTGTCAGTCGGCGATCGAGTTCGCCTTTGATCAAGCTGGGATCCTCCAGCAAGCGGACGACCTCGGCCCACACCACCTGGTCGAGGAGATCCTGGCGGACCGGACGATTGTCGCACACCCGGCCGCCAAGGCGACGCCACGCATCGGAGCCGAGGCATCGGTAGTAATGAATGTTACGTGCGCTCGAGCGGGTCGATGTGCGAGACAGCGCGTAGCCGCATTTGCTGCACGACACCAAGCCCTGCACGATACTGGGGGCGATTGTTCTACGCGGCGCAAGCTTCTTGTTTTGCTGCAGCAGCTCCTGGGCCCGCGCGAAGGTATCCTCATCAATGATGGCGGGGACTGCGATCTCGATCCACTCGGAACGAGGCCGTTCGTGGTGGGCACTGTCGCGTGCGCCAATATCGCCGCGCAGGCGTAGCGGTCGTGTGATGCGCTGACGCGGCGCCGTCTCGGTCTTCCCGAAACATGCTGTCCCCTTATAGGCCGGGTTGCGTAACATCGCCCACACCGTTGAGCGCTCCCAGCGCGAGAGCTGCTTGCGGGTCGGTACGCCTTGTTCATTGAGCCAGCGCGTGATGGCGCCGATGCTCATGCCGGCGGCAATGTAGTGGTCGTAGACCGCACGGACGGTGTTGGCCTCAGCATTAATAATTTCATACAGGGCTACCGCATCATCGCCTTTGCGAACATAACGGTAGCCGTAAGGCGCGCCGCTGAGCACATTGACTTGCCCTTGGCGCGCGCGATAGCGCTTGCCGCGGCGTGATCGCTCCAGGATTTGTGCCCGCTCGTATTCCGCGATCATGCCCTGGAATTGCACCATCAGCTGGTCCTCCGCAGTCGTTGCCTGGGGTGCCTTCAGGAAGACAGTGTCGGTACCATGACGCGCAAGTTCTTCGATCAGAAGAACCTGGTAGGCGTATCTGCGGCTCAGCCGGTCCGGCGCATGCACCAGCAGCGCCTCGATCTGACCTTCTGCCGCGAGATCGCGCACCCGTTCGAGCCCAGGGCGCACAAGAGATGCACCGCTATAGCCTTCGTCTTCGAAGACCCATTCCGTCGGGACCTGATAATCTCGGCTCCGTGCAAAGTCGATCAGCGCCGCCGTCTGGCTGGCGATCGTCCCCTCCTCTCGCTGCTTGTCTGAAGACACCCGTGCGTAGATCGCTGCGACCGGCATTGCTGCCCTCCATCAACCTGGAACGCTCGCCGATAATGCGGACCTGATCGGGAACGAGGAGTTCGTAGATTTGCTGAAGCTTGGTCCCAAGCAGGCGGTCGAACGTGTAATCGAATTGAACTTGGTAGTGACCCCGACGCGACCCTCGCTCAACCATGCCCGCGTACGGCTGCGAGGAAGGCCGTGATCGCGCGCGTCACGATGTCGCTGAGTGTCAAGCCGCTGATAACCGAATAGGCTCGCACATCGCGCACCACATTCGCTGGCATCTTCAGCGTGATCGGCACTGACCGCGCGACCAACGGCACCGGATGGCCAATCTCCTGCGCTTCCTGAAGGTATCGGTACGCCTGGCGTCGCGACAGGCCAAACTGGCGCGACAGCGACACGGCGGCTTCCGCCATGCCGGTCCCGTGCGCCAGCAAGCTGTGCGCCGCGTTCAGCCGCTCGGCCTTCTGGGCATCGGTCGATCGCACCATGTGACATATACGTATTACCGTTTACGACGCATGTCAACTACCAAACCGCCCCGCCAGTGCCCAATCTCGCGGTCAAAGCGAAAGCTACCTTTTGCGTTCAGGGCGTCACGACACCGCCTTGCGGCGTCCCGCGCTCCGTCGGGAAGAGCCGCCCTTCTCCGTAGCTGCCCGCTGTCAGCATGGCCGCGATGAGGCGCAGCACTCGACCATCGGACACCCGTTGGGCCACACGCGTGAGAAGTTTCTCGTGCGAGACAGACCCAAAGAAATCCTTCAAGTCCGCGTCGACAATCCATTCTC
>DATCJI010000465.1:0-12637 GCA_036562835.1 Xanthobacteraceae bacterium
AACTTTTCGATTGCGGCTTCAATGGCGGCAACTCGCTCGGCAGTCTCGGGATGGTCGATCAAGAGCTTTGGTCCTGGATGAGTGGTGCCGGCAATTCGCAGCAAAATCACGGCGAGCGCCTTCGGATCGCCGCCCATTTTCGACATCAGGCCAACGCCGAAGGCATCGGCAGCCGTCTCCACGCTGCGGCTGTAGCTGGTCTGCAGGATTGTCTTCGCCGCGATGATCACGGCGCCGCCGCCCACGAAGTCCCCCAATACCATTCCGAAGAGAAAAGAGAGCCCCGCGGCTTCCATGACGGTCCTCACGGCATCGCGATGGGCGACGTGGCCCACCTCGTGCGCGATGACGCCGGCAAGCTCGTCGGGCGTTTCGGCCCTATCCAGCAGGCCCTTGAAGACAAAGATGTATCCGCCCGGCAGGGTAATAGCATTGGCATCGCTGCGGCGCACGATCACGGCCGAGAGCGGTAGCGGCAGCCCGGCGGCCTCACCGATCTCCCCCATCAGCTTCGCAAATGCGAGCCTGCCGGGGTCGTCGGCCTGGCTGCCGCCGCAGTCGAAGCCAGCGCCTGGGGCTCCGGTGCCCAGCGCCGTACGCGCCTGCCGCTCGATGGCAATGCCGACCTTGCGCTCGAGCCCATACGGGACGATGGGGGTCAGTTCGGCCGCAATGCGCGGCATCCCCACTATGGCCACGAGCACCAGGGATGCCGTCGCCACGATGCTCCAGAAGATGACCCGCCCGCGCAGACGACGCTCAATGCGATGGCTGCGATCGACCAGCGGCGAGCGCTGATCAAGCGCCGCAATCAGCTGCGGGTCACGGATCTCGAGCCGCGCCAGCACGGGATTGTGCGCACGGCCGAGGCGCAGCACGTCATCCGGCGCGGAGAGGCTTTCCAGTGCATCGAAAGGCCATTCGGCAAAAAGCTTCCCGTCGGTGCCATGTACGCGCAAACCCGTGGGCGTAAGCTCGACTGTGACCTGGTGACGCGCGGCTGAGACACCGTCGTAATAACTGGCGCCGCCGCTCACCGGAGCGGAAGCATCCGCTTCCATTGCCGTCATAAACCGCCCACGTTCAGCGCGTCCGCCAGTCCCTCGCCAAAGGGCGAAGCGGCCTCGCCTGCGTCTTTCACCTTGTCCAAGGTATCGAGGCGCTGCACGTCCAACGATTCAATGACACTGCGCCACAGTCCGAGCTTCACGGTCGCCTGGTAGATCGCCGAATACCCCAGCGCGATGGCGACGTAGGCGACGAGTGCGGCAAGCGTGTTGACGGTCTCGCCCACAAGCGAATCTCTCCCTGCGGTTATGCTTTGGAGCGCGAATGCCCCGCCGAGCACGATGATGACTGCGACCAGGCTGAGCAGAGCGGCATATCCGACAAAGCGGGCGTAGACGGCAAACACTTGTGACAATCGAAGGCGAGATTGCAGGCCCACTTCGCCGAACCGCAAGCCGGAAACCCACCAGCGCAGCACCACTGTCTGGAAGACCGGATAGAGGATCGCCAGGCAAAGGATCAGCCAGACCCCGGTCAATCCGGCGAATACCATTGCGGAGGCAACGCCGCTCGCTTCGAGCCAGCTTGCGAGTTCGCTGCCGGATGCCGGAGGATTGAACGCGGACTCATTGAGGGCAAGAATCGACGCGCCAACGCCGACCGCGAACGGCACCATCGCAAGCAACCACAACAGGAAGCCGCTCAGCAAAAGGCGCCATCCGGAACCCACGAAGCTGCCGGGCAGAGTGCCAAAAAAAGTGTTGCGCATCTTGAAGCGTTCGAGCCGCGCTTGCGCGAACGGATAGGCAAGCCCGAGGGTGATGAAGCTTAACGACCACCAGAGGATCGCACAGGCGGCGTATCGCCATGCGGACCCGGTCTGGTGAAAGCGCACACCGCGATAGATTGTGCGCGTCAAACGATAACGTCGCGCGCGATAAACCGCATAGCGCCCAGAACAGCCAGGCTGAGGAAACCAAGCAGGCTGCCAAACCTGTCTCCAAAGGCAAGCGCGATTACGAAAAAAGCCGCATGGAGTGGCACCAGCACCGCGATGGCGATCAGAAAGCCGAGCAGAAGCTCACGCGCAGTGCCGGTATATTCGAAGGACTCGCCGTCGAGCTCGGTGTTCGACCAGAGGAAGCGCCGCACATCCGTGGTGAGCCAGAAGCGATAGAGTCCCAAGGTGAACATCAGCAGCACGGCGCCCCGGGCAAGCAGCCGCCAGAATGATCTCGCATTGCCGACGAACCGGCCCACGGCCACCACTGCACTCGCCTCGACTGGAAGTGCGGGTGCTTCGATGGTCGTCATTGCCGAGGGTTGCCCCTCACCCGGCCCTCGCTGCGCGCGGGCCTGCCCTTTCCCCGCTTTGCGCGGAGAGGGTGCCGAGCCGCGAGAGCGGCGAGGCGGGTGAGAGGCAGATTAATCACTTCTCACGAAGCGGCCGCGACCGCTGGAAGGACATAGTCCTTGAAGCGCTGCCGAAGGACAGTCTTCTGGATTTTTCCGGTCGCGGTGTGCGGTATCTCTTCCGCGAACACGACTTCATCGGGAATCCACCAGCTCGCGATCTTGCCGCGCAGGAAGCCGAGGATCTCCTCGCGCGTCGCATTCGCTCCTTGCTTGAGCACGACAATCAGCAACGGCCGCTCGTCCCATTTCGGATGCTTCACGCCGATTACTGCAGCTTCCGCCACTTTTGGGTGCCCCACAGCGAGATTTTCTATATCAATGGAAGAGATCCATTCGCCGCCCGACTTGATTACATCCTTGGCCCGGTCCGTGATGCGCAAGTAGCCGTAGCGATCTATGCTTGCGATGTCGCCCGTATCGAAGAAGCCCTCGTCGTCGAGGATGTTTACATCCTCCTTGAAATAGGCGCGCGCTACAGCCGGCCCACGCACCTTCAGGCGTCCGGCCGTTCTGCCGTCCCACGGAAGGCGCCGGCCAGCGTCGTCGGTAATTTTCATCTCAACCAGGAAGGGCGCATGCCCTTGCGACTGCTGCACGTCGAGCCGCGCCTCGCCTTCGAGATCGGCATATTCCGGCTTCATGGTGCAGCAGGTGCCGAGTGGACTCATCTCGGTCATGCCCCACGCATGCACGACCTCGACCCCATATTCATCCTGAAACGTCTTGCTCATGGCGCGCGGGCACGCGGAGCCGCCGATCACGACCCTTTTCAGATACGGAAGCTTGGTCCCGGTCGCAGACAGATGCTGCAACAGCATCAACCAGACGGTAGGCACGCCGGCGCTCAGCGTTACCTTATATCCGTCGAGCAGCTCGTAGATCGACGCGCCGTCGAGCCTGCATCCCGGCAGCACCAGGGATGCACCGACCATGGGCGCCGAAAAATTCAGCGTCCACACATTGGCATGAAACATCGGCACGATCGGCAACACGATATCGCGCGAGCACAGGCCTTTGACGTCGGAATTGTTGGCCATCAGGCCGTGCAGGACGTTCGAGCGGTGCGAGTAGAGAACGCCCTTCGGGTTTCCGGTGGTGCCCGAGGTGTAGCACATGCCGGCCGCGGTATTCTCATCGAAGGTCTTCCAGGCGAAGTCGCCATCGACCTCGCCGATCCACTCTTCGTAAGGCACAGCATTTTTCAGTGACGTTTGCGGCATGTGCTCGGCGTCGGTAAGCACGATGTAACGCTCGATCGCGGGGAGCTTCTCGGCCATCTTCTCCAGCAAGGGAACAAATGTCAGGTCCGTCATCAGCACGCGATCCTCCGCGTGATTGATGATCCAGGTGATCTGATCGGGAAAGAGCCGCGGATTGACGGTGTGATATACGGCGCCGATGCCCATGATCCCGTACCAGGCTTCGAAATGACGCCAGGTATTCCAGGCGAGCGTCGCCACGCGGTCGCCGAGCCGAATGCCGTCACGTTCGAGCCTCTGGCAGACGCGCAATGCACGCGCGCGAATTTGCGTGTAATTCGTGGTGTGGATCGGACCCTCGATCGAACGGGTAATCACCGGCCGCTCGGCATGATTGGCGGCCGCATGATCGAGAATGCGGTGACAGAGCAAAGGCCAATCCTGCATCGAGCCAAGCACGGCGTGTCCTCCTGTATTCCGAGATTTCCTCGTGTTCTTTGCTGATATCTAGCGAAATCTGCGCAGACGAGCCACCTTCCGTCGCGGCTGCAGTCGTTCTAAGGTCGTACTTCACGTCGATATGCATGCCGTGAAGCAGGTAATTGCAATCTTTATGCTGACGATGACGTGGGGATGGGCGGCGGCCCAAACCGCCCCGCTGCCGCGCAACCGCCCTGCTACCGTGGCCGAAACGCCGGACGGCAATCCACCGGCATCCGATGAGACGGCGCCTTCCGCCTGCCGGCTGCGCCTGACAAGCAGGCTCGCTGTTGCGCCCTCATTGCCGCCCATCCTGGGGCCCGGCGAATGCGGCGGAGAAGACCTGGTCGAGCTCGAGGCAGTTGTGCTCGCCGACAAGAGCCGCGTGGCCGTAACCCCGCCCGCGATCGTGAACTGCGCATTCGCGGAGGCGATCGTCGCGTGGGTACGTCAGGATATTCTACCCGCCACGCGGTCGCTCGGGAGCGCGCTCAAGAGCATCGACAACTACGCTTCCTACGATTGCCGGGGCCGTAACCGGGTGATCGGCGCAAAGCTGTCGGAGCACGGGAAGGCGAACGCGCTTGACGTTCGCTCGCTCGCGCTTGCGAATGGGAAGGTTGTTCGGCTGACCGACTTGCGTCTGGACAAAGATTTTCGCGAGGGCCTGCGGCGGCGCACCTGCTCGCGCTTTACAACGGTGCTTGGACCTGGGTCGGACGGCTACCACGAGGATCATATTCACGTCGATCTCGCCGAGCGCAGGGGAGGCCATCGCATGTGCCAATGGGAAATACGCGAAGAGGAGGAGGAGGCGAGCCCTGTCTCCTCGGCCGTGCCTTTGCCGCGGCCGCGGCCCGCGCGAAGCTGAACCTATGCCTCCACTGAGCAATGTTGCGGCGCGCGATGTCGAGACACTCGTGCACCCATACGCCAACCTTGTGGCCTTGCGAGAGCACGGCCCGCTCGTGCTCGAGCATGGCAATGGCATATTCGTCTACGACAACGAGGGGCGCCCCTATATCGAAGGCATGGCCGGCCTCTGGTGCGCCGCCCTGGGCTACGGCAACGAGGAGTTAATCGAAGCCGCCACCGCGCAGATGCGCAAACTTTCCTTCGCGCATCTTTTTACCGGACTGAGCCACGATCCTGCGATCGAGCTCGCAGAGCGCATCAAGGAGCTTGCGCCGGTTCCGACTTCGAAGGTGTTCTTTTGCTCGTCGGGCTCCGAGGCGAACGACACCCAGGTGAAGCTCGTCTGGTACATGAACAATGCGCTCGGCCGGCCGCGGAAAAAGAAAATCATCAGCCGCATGCGCGCCTATCATGGCGTGACCGTCGCGGCAGCTTCGCTCACGGGCCTCGTAAACAATCACCGGGATTTCGATTTGCCAATCGCCGGCATCCTGCACACGGCATGCCCGCATCACTACCGCTACGCCCAGGACGGTGAAACCGACGTGGAGTTTGCCATTCGCCTTGGGCGCGAGCTGGAAGACCTCATCCTGAGCGAGGACGCAGAAACCGTGGCCGCATTCATTGCCGAGCCAGTAATGGGCGCGGGCGGGGTGATCGTTCCGCCGAAAACCTATTTCCCGCAGATCGCGCAGGTTTGCAGGAAATACGACGTGTACATGATCTCCGACGAGGTGATCTGTGGCTTCGGCCGGCTGGGAGCTCCGTTCGGGTGTAACGCGCTTGGATACGAGCCTCATTCGATCAGCATCGCGAAGGCGCTCACATCCGGGTATGCGCCGCTGTCGGCTGTAACCGTTCCTCAGTCGATGTACGACGCCTTGCTGGAGGACAGCAGGAAGATCGGAATCTTTGCCCACGGCTTCACCTATTCGGGTCACCCGGTTTCGGCGGCCATCGCAATCAAGGCGCTCGAAATCTACGCGCGCGACCGCATTGTGGAGCAGGCGGCGCGCAAGGCACCGCAGTTTCAGGCAAGGCTCGCCGCGCTTGCCGATCATCCTCTGGTCGGGGAGGCGCGCGGCCTTGGGCTCGTGGGGGGCATCGAGCTTGTCGCGGACAAACGCAGCAAGCGATCGTTCGAGCCGAAAGCAGGCGTCGCTGCGCAGGCGGTGCGCTTTGCCCAGCAGGAGGGATTGATTGTTCGGTATCTCGCCGGCGACGTGATCTCGATTTGCCCGCCCCTCATCATCGCGCCTGGAGAGATCGATGAATTGTTCGCCCGCCTTGCACGCGCACTCGACCGCACCCTGAGCTGGACGCGCGCGCAACGCCTCGCCTAGAAAAAGACTACAGCAGAATGTCGTCGTCACCCGCGGGCTTATGTATCCGACTTGCGCACTTAAGTACCGAACTCGGGGTAAACCCGAGTTCGGTGGTCCATCCTCTTCGCAAAAAGGGTGGATTGCCGGGTCAAGCCCGGCAATGACGATCCGCACGCAAACAAAATGGAACGGCGCCGGACCCCCCGTCCGGCGCCGTTCCCGGCCCCCTCGATTACTCAGTAGCTGCGATCGGCCGTCGACGCCGCGTTCGCCACGCGCGGATTGAAGGGCGAATCCCCTTGCTTGGGCGCGAGCACGACGACGATCGAGCCCGTCTTCACCCGGTTGTAGAGGTCGATCACGTCTTCGTTCGTCATGCGGATGCATCCGGACGAGATCGCCTGCCCAATCAGCTCGGGCTGGTTCGTGCCATGAATGCGGAACAGCGTGTCCTTCGCCCCCTGATAGAGATAGATGCCGCGCGCCCCCATGGGGTTGTGCGGTCCGCCTTCCATGTGATCCGGAATGTTGCCCAGGCGGCGCTTGATGTCAGCGGTCGGGGTCCAGGTCGGCCACTCTTCCTTGCGGCCCACTTTGGCAATGCCGTACCAGGAAAGCGCCTCCTCGCCGACGGTGACGCCGTAGCGGATCGCCTTGTTGTCGGCGAGGACATAATAGAGGTAGCGCGCATCCGTATCGATCACGATCGATCCGGGCGCCTCCTTGCGATGATATTCCACGATGCTGCGTTGGTACTGCGGCGGTGGCTGTACGCGCGCGTAAGGAGCGTTCGCAAGAAGCTTGCGATCGCGCGCCGTCAGATTCGCATCGCTCGCTGGATCGATGGTTGCCTGCATGCACCCACCGAGCATCAGCCCAATCAACAGAACTGCGGTCCCCCGAATGGCCATAGCTGCCCCTTTTTTACCCGCTATGCGGCGCGTCGAAGTGTTGCGTTCGACCCGATTTTATCTACTCCCCATTATCTAAAACGGTTCGTTACTTCCAGCGCCAATGCCGTCCGGATTCCATAGTATCTGCAAACTGTTGCAGGAAAGCCGCACTGTGTGAACGAGAGTTGCCGACCTGTTCCAATGTCGGCCAGCAAAACTGCGCGTGGCTGTCCTGCGTTAACCTCTTGCTAACTGCGCCGCCGCGTGATCAGCGGGCGAAACAGCCGGAACCCCGACGGAACTCGAAATGTCATGATAGGAGACGATTTGTTGCCCATTTCGGCCGCACTCCGCCGGCATTTGAGGCGGCGCTGCATTCCCGAGGGAAGGAGCACAATCCAAAAAGTTCCAAGGAGCCAAAATGACCAAGAAGAATACCATCTCCGATCAAAAAAACAGCACTGCGGAGCCAAAGCTGGAGCACTGGTACGGGCATATCGGAATATCCGCCGTCGTCGCGGCGCTGCATTTTGTGACCTGCAGCAAGTATAAGGGCACCGAATGCAACTCTTCAGAGCGCGATGAAGCGAAGCGCCATGACATGGCAGCCTGAGTAAAAGTCTCAGCCGCAGATCAAGCAGAAACGGTTCTTCGGGCCGGGCGCGAGCTGATCGCGCGTACCCGCCGCAGCTTGGGACACAAAGCCGAGTGGCGCGCCGGCATGGGCTGTGACATGACATTTCCGCGGTAATGCTCCGCCATAGCCGGCTGGGGTAAAGCGGAGGTGCCATGCTGTGGGTCCATGTTCCGCGCGGTAACTCGCTCGAGCGAATGCCGGTCGGCTCCGATGCCGAGGTGCCGGAGAACGCGATCTGGTTCGACCTGGTCACGCCGACCCAGCAGGAAGATCGCCTGGTTGAGAAGCAGGTGGGCATCGCCGTGCCCACCCGGGAGGAGATGCAGGAAATAGAGGTGACCAGCCGCCTCTATGTCGAGAACGGCGCCCGCTACATGACGGCGACTTTGATGTGCCAGTCCGACAGCGAAAAGCCCAAAACTACCCCCGTCACCTTCATCCTTTCCGGACAGCGGCTGATTACCGTGCGCTACGATGAGCCGCGCCCGTTCCTCATGGTGGGCAACAGGCTCGGGCGGGTGTGCTCGCCTGCGATCGGCGGCCAGTCCGTGCTCATGGACCTGCTGGATGCGGTGATCGACCGCGCGGCGGACATTCTCGAGAAGATCGGGGCCGAGGTGGACCAGCTGTCGCACGACATTTTCGAGCCCGACAGCACCCCCGCCGAGCGCACCCGAAGCTACAACGAGATTCTCCGCGCCATCGGTCGCAAGGGCGACCTCGCGTCGAAAGTGCGCGAGAGCCTCGTCTCGATCGGGCGGCTGCTGCTTTACCTTGCGCACGAGGCGGACAACATGCGCTGGGCAAAGGAGCAACGCGCGCAATTACGGGGCATGCAGCGCGACGTGCACTCCCTGTCCGATCACGCCGCCTACTTGTCCAACAAGATTCAGTTCCTGCTGGATGCGATGCTCGGCGTCGTCACTATCGAGCAGAATAATGTAATCAAGATATTCTCGGTTGCCGCCGTGGCGCTGATGCCGCCCACCTTGATTGCTTCCATCTACGGCATGAATTTCAAGCACATGCCCGAGCTCGACTGGCACTTCGGCTACCCGATTGCGATTGTGCTGATGATCCTGGCAGCCGCTCTGCCGTATTACTTTTTCAAATGGAAGAAATGGCTGTAGGGCGTAGGATGGGTTAGGCGCGATGTCAGGCCTGCGGCTGGGGCTCGAGCCCGCCCGGAGGCTCCGGACGCGGGCGCGGTTTCCCCGCAGGCGGCACGGTCGATCCGCGCGGCGCGACGGGCTCGATCACGGATTCTCTCGACGGGCGCTTGCCCGCAAGCAGATCCTTGATCTCATCGCCGGTGAGGGTCTCGAATTCAAGAAGTCCCTTCGCCAGCGTCTCGAGATCGTTGCGCTTCTCGGTCAGGATGCGCTGCGCGTCGGCGTAGCCGGTCTCAACCAGGCGCCGGATCTCGCCGTCGATCTTGCGGCTCGTTTCTTCGGAAACGTTCTGCTGCCGCGCTACCTGGTATCCGAGAAAAACCTCGTCCTGGTTCTCGCCATAAGCAACCGTGCCGAGCTCATCGGAGAGGCCCCAGCGCGTCACCATCATGCGCGCAAGTTTGGTCGCCTGCTCGATATCGGAAGCGGCACCGGAGGTGACGCGTTCGCGCCCGAACACGAGCTCCTCGGCGACGCGCCCGCCCATCATGATGGCGAGCCGCGAGGTCATCTGCTCAAGACTCATCGACAGCTTGTCGCGCTCGGGCAGTTGCATGACCATCCCCAGCGCGCGCCCGCGCGGGATGATGGTGGCCTTGTGCACCGGATCGGTCGCCTTCACGTTGAGCGCCACAATGGCATGGCCGCCCTCATGATATGCGGTGAGAAGTTTTTCCTCCTCGGTCATGACGAGGGACTTGCGCTCGGCGCCCATCATGACCTTGTCCTTGGCATCCTCGAATTCGATCTGGGTGACCATGCGCTTGTTACGCCGGGCGGCCATGAGGGCCGCCTCGTTGACCAGGTTCATGAGGTCGGCACCGGAAAAACCGGGCGTGCCTCGCGCTATGGTCTTTAGATTGACATCGGGCGCGAGCGGGACCTTGCGCACATGCACTTTCAGGATCTGCTCGCGACCGACCACGTCCGGATTAGGCACAATTACCTGCCGGTCGAAACGACCGGGGCGCAGCAACGCCGGATCGAGCACGTCAGGCCGGTTAGTTGCCGCAATGAGGATGATGCCCTCGTTGGCCTCGAACCCATCCATCTCGACGAGCAGCTGATTGAGCGTCTGCTCGCGCTCGTCATTGCCGCCGCCCAGCCCGGCGCCGCGGTGCCGGCCGACGGCATCGATCTCATCGATGAAGATGATGCAGGGCGCGTTCTTCTTCGCCTGTTCGAACATGTCGCGCACGCGCGAGGCGCCGACACCGACGAACATCTCGACGAAGTCCGAGCCCGAGATGGTGAAGAACGGCACATTGGCCTCGCCGGCGATGGCGCGGGCGAGCAGCGTCTTGCCGGTGCCTGGAGGACCGACCAGGAGCACGCCGCGCGGGATGCGTCCCCCAAGCCGCTGGAATTTTCCCGGATCGCGCAAAAACTCGACAATCTCCTGCAGGTCCTGCTTGGCCTCGTCGACCCCCGCAACATCTTCGAAAGTCACGCGACCATGCGCTTCGGTCAGCAGCTTGGCGCGACTTTTGCCGAAGCCGAGGGCCTTGCCTCCTGCGCCCTGCATCTGGCGCGAAAGGAAGATCCAGACGCCGATGAGAGCGATGAACGGAAGCCAGGACACCAGAAGCGAGACGAACCACGGCACATCGTTCTGCTGCGGTCGTGCCGTGATGGAAACGCCTTTGCCGTAAAGCCGCTGGATAAGCGTCGGATCATTCGGCGCATACGTCTGGAAGCTGCGTCCGTCCGTAAAGGTGCCGTGAATCTCGGGTCCCTGGATCAGAACGTCGCGCACGCGGCCTTGATCGACCTCATTAAGGAGCTGTGAGAACGAGATGTCCTGCGCGGTGGTGCGCTGGCCGGGATTCTGAAAGAGAGTGAAAAGGGCGAGCAACAACAGGACGATGATCACCCAAAGGGCGAAGTTTCGCAGATTTGCGTTCATCCCGTGTCCTTCAGGGGGTGACGACTCGGCCCTTAATGCCCGAAGGATAAGGCCGATTCACGTCCGTCCCGCACCCAATCTAGGCGCAGGGCACCCATATTCCAAGGGAATGCCCCGAAAAACGTGGTTTTTTCCTTGATTCATCGATGCTTGCGGGCGCGAACGCCGCTTTTCTGCGCTGGCGGTTAAGGCCGAGCTACAATCCTTGTTGACCGGCGCGGCGGCGCACGCGCGACGACCAGTTTTGCCGACCGCAGCGTGACCAGAGCGCCCGCAAGCGTGCGACGCAACGAGCCCTGCTTCGCGTCTACAATCGCAGCATAGAGCGCTTCGACTTGCCCGAGACGCAGCGCGCCTTCGTATCCAAGCCGAGCAATCGCGCGTCCAAGCAGTCGAATGCCGATCTCGGCCGGCAGGAGCACAAACCGCCTGGCATCCAATGTGATCGAGCCTTCTCCAGAATTGGGGATACGCAAATCCTGCATGGCCCGATCAGCCGCGTCTTCCAGCGCGATATCGGCGCGCACAAGGCGTCGTGCGAGCAGCGCGAGCCTTTCCGCATCAAGGCCCTCGCCCGCCAGCGAGGGCATCAGCTCGCGCCAGCGCGTGCGGGCAAAGCGGACGTCTTGATTGGACGCGTCCTCCGCAAACGGGATCTTGGCGGCCGCGAGGGTGGCGATCAGGCGTGCTTTTCGCACCTCGAGGAGCGGGCGCGCGATCCAGATGCGATTCCGAGCGCTGTGGTCCGGACACGGCAGGGGTGCAAGCTCGCGCATCCCGCCAAGTCCGGTGAGTCCGCTGCCCCGCGACATGCGAAAGAGCACGGTCTCCGCCTGATCGTCGAGCGTGTGTGCTGTCACGATGCAATCGGCACCAATGCTGCGCGCGGCTTGCGCAAGAAGGCGATAACGCGTTGCGCGCGCCGCCTCCTGCAAGGATGTTCGCGGTTTCGTGCCTCTCCACCGCCGGATGCGATGGGGCACGCCGAGCACTCGCGCAAGGCGTCGCACGGCGCGCGCCTCCTCGGCCGATTCGGGTCGCAAAGCATGATCGATCGTGACTGCGAAGAGCGCTGGCCCTTTTTTTAGTGCACGACGCCAGCGCGCTGCGATATAGAGCAAGGCCGTCGAATCGGGTCCGCCGGAAACGGCAAGCACAAGAGCAGGCTTTTGCGCAAGTGTGCGGAAGAGAGCGTTCGCCTCGGCCGCGGAAACGGGCTGCGCTGCCTCAGCAGCGCCCACGCTTCTGTTCTCGTTCCACTCCCTGCTTTACCGCTGCGGAGGCGCGCGGAAACTTGCGTGCAACCTCGCCCAAGGATGCGCAAGCCGCTTCCTTTTCACCGAGCGCCGCAAGAGATTGCCCAAGCCGAAGCAGCGCATCCGGCGCCTTCGGATTGGATTCGAATTTGGTCGAAACGTTCAGAAACTGCTCGGCCGCATCACGGAACCTCTGACGCTGATAGAGGCTCTCGCCCAACCAGAAAGTTGCGTCGCCCGTAAGCTGGTCTGTTGGATATTTGCTCAAGAAACTGCGGAGACTTTCCTCAGCCAGCCCAAAATCACGCCGCAGCACGTAGCCGTATGCCAGATCGAATTCGTCTTTCGCCGTCTGCGAGGGCGGCAGGGTTGCAGATACGGGGCCCGTGCTTGCGCTGCGCGGGAGTTGATCGGAGGGCAAGGGCACACG
>DATCJI010000466.1:0-3881 GCA_036562835.1 Xanthobacteraceae bacterium
CCGCGGGCAGACGCCGAGCGCGGGTCTGCGGGGGACGCCACCACCACAGCGCACCCACCACTCCCAGATTGCTGATGGCGTTGAGCCAGAAGGGCGCAGCTATGCCGAAACCGGCAATAATGGCTCCTCCAAGTGCAGGACCAATGGCACGGCTGATGTTGAAACCGACGCTGTTCGCCGAAACGGCAGGGGCGAGGTCCTCCTTGGGAACAAGCTGCGGCACGATCGCCTGCCAGCCGGGAGCGCTCAAAGCCCCTCCGATACCGATCAACAAGGCAAACAGCAACAATATGCGCGGCGTGACGAGGTCAAGCCAGACGAATCCGGCGAACAGCGCGGAGACTCCGGTGACGGCTACTTCCATTATCAGGAGGAATAGGCGCCTATCCGCGATATCCGCCAGCGCTCCCGCCGGTATCGCCAGCAGGAATATGGGCAGCGTGGTTGCAACCTGAACCAATGAGACGGTTACTGGATCGGGATCGAGGCTGGTCATCAGCCAACCGGATGCTGCGTTGTACATCCAGGTGCCGACGTTTGCGACGACGACGGCGATCCATATGATCGTGAATGCGGTATGGCGGAACGGAGCCCATGCGGAATGCTCCTGCTCAGTCGGGGGCGTGGCCTGTCTCGTGCTCGCATTCATTCTTTGGCTGTCGATGAGCGCGTCTGCTCGCGCGAAACGTTATGCTGATGGGCCGTGGGGACCGGAGGCCGATGCCCCGAGGTCAGACTCTCATTCCAGCAGATTGCCTAGGCTCAGTCGACCGGTCCCGTGGATAAGGATAAGTAGAAACCCGCCCACAATCGCAGATGCTCGAAAGCCGTTGTCTCCTGTTGATGGCGCTTGTCGCGTGTCAATTATTGGGTCCCATGCGCCAACAGGGTCGCGATTACCGTGAAACCAACCAAAGCGAGTGCTCCTAGGCGGGCCCAAAACCCGATAAGAGCATCAACGTCCGGCGATCTGACAAGTGCGGCGCTAGCTGCGGACAAAAGCCAGGAGATCCCGATTGATCACGTCGGCATTGGTCGTGAGCATGCCGTGCGGAAACCAGGATAAATTTGTTAAGGCTCCGCCATGCCGCCTTCAGATCGCACGTGCGCGCCCCTTCGAGCCGATCCGGAAGCTCAAGCACCTCGGGGATGGCCAAAGATTGTGCCGCCCGCAAACAGGTTTGATTTAGCAGGAGACAACATTGATTGATTTCCCGCGCAGCGCCTAATGGAAGAATCATTCCGACCATTTAAGATAGGGATCTGAAAACGGCATCGCCTAACTGGTGCTCTCGAGCCATTGCACGCTCCTCTCTGCTACAGCCGCAACTTGTCAAACCTAATGGGCAGGTCGCGCACGCGCTTTCCGGTTGCGTGATAGACCGCGTTGGCAATTGCCGCCGGGACGCCAACGATGCCGATCTCGCCGAGCCCTTTGATCCCGAGCGGATTGCTGTCGTCCGGCTCCTCGACAAAGATGACCCTGATGTCGTGGATGTCCGCATTCATCGGCACAAGATATTCGGCGATGTTGGCGTTCATGACACGGCCGAACCTATGATCGATGAGCGTCTCCTCGTGCAGCGCCATGCCGATACCCCAAACAACGCCGCCCAGGATCTGGCTGCTCGCGGTCTTTGTGTTCAGGATGCGGCCTGCGGCAACCACGCTAACCACGCGGGTGACGCGAATGACGCCGAGCTGCTCGTCGACCTTCACCTCGGCAAAAATCGCCGAATGCGCGTTGTGTGCGCGCGCGGGGTCATCGATGGGATTTGTGGTTTTCTCCTGCTCGATGCGGTCCACGCGGCCGTACCGCATGACGTCGGTGATTGATACCGAACGCGACGCGTCGCCCTTGCTCACTAACTTGCCGTCTGCGAGCGCGACTCCGTCGAACGCCATGTTCGCGAATGGCGAACCCGACATCTGCTCGGCCAGACGCAGCAGCTCGTCGCGGACTGCATCGGCTGTCGTTGCAATCCCATTGCATACAGAGGCGGCAATCCATGATCCACCTTCGACCGGTGATTGCGGGAGACTGGAGTCGCCAAGCTTGATGCTGATGTTCTCCAGCGGCAATCCGAGCTTGTCCGCCGCCACCTGCGCCATGATGGTGTAGGTACCGGTGCCGATGTCGGAGGTTGCGCACGCGACCTCCGCATGGCCGTTGGCGCTCAGCACGATGCGCACGGTGATCGGCATCTGGAGCGCCTCCCAGACGCCGGTCGCCATGCCCCAGCCGACCAGGTCGCCGCCGTCCCGCATGGACCGCGGCTCGGGATTGCGCCTGTCCCAACCAAACGCCTCGGCGCCCTGCCGGTAGCATTCGCGCAGCGCCTTGCTGCTGAACGGCCGATCGGTGTTCTGATCGCGCTCGGAATAACATCGCAGACGCAGTTCGAGCGGATCGAGCTTGAGCGCGACCGCAAGCTCGTCCATCGCGCATTCGAGCGCATAGACTCCGGTCGCGGCGCTGGGAGCGCGCATGTCGCACGAGGTCGGCAGGTCGAGCCGAGCGAGCTTGTGCGCGTACTGCGCATTCGCCGACTTGTAGAGCAGGCCAGACCAGCCGGTCTCCTGCCGGAAAAACTCCTCGTATTGCGAGGTCACCGTGAGCGCATCATGCGTGATCGCATCGAGAGTTCCGCCGGTGCTGGCGCCGAGCTCAATCCGCTGAATCATCGCGGGCCGGTAGCCCAGCGCGTACATCTGCGGACGCGTCAGCAGGACGCGCACCGACCGTTGCAGCGCGCGCGCTGCGAGCACCGCCAGCACCACCTCGAACTGCGGGCGCAGACCTGAGCCGAATCCGCCGCCCATAAACGGCGACATGACGCGTACGTCCTCGGGCTTCATGCCGAACACGCCGCAGATGTATTTATGCACGTTCTGCACGCCCTGCGTCTTGTCATGGACCGTGAGCTTGCCGTCGTGTTCGTAGATCACCGTTGCGGCATAAAGCTCCATCGGGTTGTGGTGCTCGATAGGTACGTAATATTCGCCGGCGTGGCGCACTGCCGCGGAGGCGAGGGCCTGCTCGGGCTTACCCCGCGTCTCAGGCGGCGTGAACAGCGCCTCGATCGGACTGACCGGAGGTGGCACCGGAATGGCGGTCTCGCGCTGACGATACACATCCGTGATGTGCGCCTCCGTCTCGTATTCCGCGCGCACCAGCGACGCTGCAAAACGCGCGATCTCCGATGTTTCGGCAAGCACGAGCGCGATCGGCTGCCCGTTAAACATGATCCTGTCGTCGTAGAGCGGCCGGAACGGCGAGCCCGCGGGTGCCACGTCGTCCTTGTAAGCCTGATCGTTGTCCGCCATGGCGGGGCGGTTCTCGTGCGTCAGCACGTCGAGCACGCCCTTGACGCGCAGGGCGGCGCTGTGATCGATGCGCGTGATGCGGCCTTTCGCGGTCGTCGAGGTTACAACGCTGCCGTAAACAAGGCCCGGAACGTTGAACTCAGCGGCATATTTTGCGGCCCCAGTGACTTTTGCGACGCCGTCGACACGGGATGTGGAACTGCCGATGTAAGGTGCCATAGCTTTCTCAGACGATTTTCTTGAAGGACTGCGACTGCGGCGTGCCGCGCGAGGCTTGTGTGAGCGCGCGCACGATGCAGCGGCGCGCAAGATCGATCTTGAAAGTGTTGTGCGCGTAGCCTCTGGCGTCGCGTAGCAGAACGTCCGCCGCGCGAGCGAACGTCGCCGCATTGGCACGTTGCCCGCGCAGGACGGATTCGGCCTGTGGGTCGCGCCACGGCTTCTGCGCGATGCCTCCAACCGCGAAGCGTCCTTCCATGATAGTGTCGCCGTCGAGCTCGATCCCGACCGCGATAGAAACCAGGGCGAACGCATATGAGAGCCGGTCGCGAATC
>DATCJI010000492.1:0-5287 GCA_036562835.1 Xanthobacteraceae bacterium
GGGATCGTCCCGCAGGTGATGCCGGCCTTTGCGGGGATCTCGGTGTTTCGATGGGACATCAACATCCGCGAATCGACCGTGCTGGGGCTGGTCGGAGCCGGCGGCATCGGGCTGGCGCTCAACGCGGCGATCACCACGCTCGCGTGGACGCAGGTCTCGCTCATCCTGCTCGTCATCATCGCAACCGTGGTGCTGAGCGAATGGGTGTCGGCCAAGGTACGACACGCCATCATCTGACGTGCTCAGGAGCCGCGGTTAACGGCGGCACGGTCGCATTCTGAAACGCCTGGATTATATCCACCGGCTTTTCGCCAATTCAGCTTGATCTCGGCATAACCGAACGGCTGCCAGCCGATTTGCATCACGAATTTTCTGCCGCAATAGGAAACAAAGGGCAGGAGCAGCCATCTCGAGCGGATGAAGCTCCACTGCCATCCAAGTTCTGGAGGATCGAGGTCGTCGCGTTGAATGCACATGGCAGGCACTTTGCCGACGACCGTGTACGTTCTATCGCCCACACCGATGACATAGTTGCGGAAATTCATCATCGGATTGCGGAAGAAATTCCAGAAGATGTAACGAACGATCCGGGGCCTGTGCGGCATGTACCATGGAGCCTCGTCGACTGTTTGCTCCCCCTCGTTGCCGAGCCACCAGATCGGGTTGAGCTTTTTCCACAGTGGCTTCCTGATCCGTTCACTGACCTCGACAGTCTCGATCATTTTGTTTTGACGCTCTCTGAAGTCGGTGTGGCTACCGCGCAACCCGATCTGACTTATTCGGGCAGCGACGACCGGGGACAAATTCGACAGAAGCTTCAGTGTCCCAGTTGCGGCGGCGCCGGCACGAGATTGGACGCCGGCTCGTGATCGGTATCCTTCAAACGGTTCGGCTGCAACTCGCCGGCAGCCTCGAGCACCGGATACGCGGCCGAGCAGATGTGCGAGTGAATCCGTTTAAGATCACGCAGAACGTCAAGATGCAATGAGCTCGTCTCTATGCTCTCGGGCCGCCCTTCGCGCAAGCGCGCCAGGTGACTATCTGCATAGGCCAGCTCTGCGCTGCGCAGCTGGGTCTTCTCCTCGATCAAGGTGCGGGCAAGCTTCACATCCTCGTTGAGGAAAACACAAAATGCAAGCTTGAGCGTTTCAATGATGCGTTTGTGAAACGTTTCAAGCTCCGCCGCTCCTTCTTTTGAGAATTCATATTTGTGCTTGATCTTCTTCGCAGCCAATTCCATCAGGTTCTTGTCGATGATGTCGCCAATGTGCTCGAGATTGATCGCGAAGGAGATGATTGCCGTGGCGCGCTGGCCGTCCCGATCATCAAGACTCTCACGTGTTATTTTGGTCACATACAGCTTTATGGCTTCGTCCAGGCGGTCGACGATGTTGTCGGTACGGGAAACGTCTGCAGCGAGCTTGCGGTCGTTCGTCATCAAGGCGGTCATGGCCTTGCGCAGCATGCCCTCGACGACATCGCCCATGTGCAGTGTTTCCCTCGCCGCACAGGCGAGCGCCACCGTAGGCGTGTTGATCGCCGCCTCCTCCAGGTAGAGCGGCGCAGAGGGATCGGCGCGTTTTTCAGGATCGGGCAACAGCCTGCGCAGCAAGGCCGCAAGAGGATCCAGCAAAAACAGGAAGGCCAGTGCCAGAACCAGGTTGAAAGCCGTATGGAAGTCGACCGCGGTCCGGGCTGCATTCGGTTCGAAACGCGCAAACAGGTCTGCGATGGGTTGCAGAAACGGCAGCACCAAAACCAGGCCGACCAGCCGGTTCACGAGGTTTCCGAGTGGAACACGCCGGCTCGCCGGAACGCCGGAGCTGCTGCCTTCCAGCAGCGGGTTGATGGCGCTCCCCAGATTGGCCCCAAGCACGAGGGCCAGCGCCGCGACGGGCGTGACGAAATGCGAATAGGCAAGGGACATCACGAGCAGCACCACGGCGGCGCTCGAGTGGGCCGCCCAGGTGAGCGCGGCGGCAAGGAGCACGCAGAGCATGGGCTCGCCGGTGATCGCGAGCAGAAGCGCCCGCACGCTCGGAGCGTTTTCCGCGGGCGCCAATGTATCCAGCAGGATGTGCAGGGAGAGCAGCATGAGGCCGAGCCCGATAGCCACGCGGCCAAGGTCGCGGGTGCGTGTTCGGCCGCCAAGCTTGAATGCCAGCAGACCGATCAGGAACAGAACCGGCGCGACAGCTGAAATGTCGAAAGAAAGAAGCTGGACGATAAGAGTTGTTCCGACATTCGCGCCAAGCATGACCGCCAGTGCGGGAACAAGCTCGACGAGCCCGCGCGCCGCGAAGGAGGTCATCAGCAGGCCGGTCGCGGTACTGCTCTGCAGCAGCGCCGTCACCCCGATCCCGGCAAGCAGCGCCAGGGCGCGATTGCGCAGCGCTGTGCTCAGCACTTGCCTGAGCTCCGAGCCGAAGGCGCGCATGATTCCGCTGCGGACCATGTGCAGGCCCCAGAGGAGCAGGGCAACTCCGCCCATCAAATCGAGCAGGACAATGCTTGCCATTGGACCACGCGTCCGCACAAAGATGTTGGGCGTAAATAGACCTGTTCAACAGCGAATTCCACCGCAGCATATCTGGATGACGACGACACCTCGCTCCGCTCATCCCGCCGCGAGTGGGCGCTCCAGTGCGTCTGGATCAAAACACATGGATTTAGAAAACAAACCTATAGAGCTCGTAGAATACAGCGCCGAAGAGCGCCGAGGCGGGCAACGTCACGATCCACGCTACGACAACGTTGCTGGCCACGTTCCAACGTACGCCGGCCACTTTGCGAGCGGCGCCGACGCCGACGATGGCGCCCGTAATCGTGTGCGTGGTGGAAACGGGAACGCCGAAATACGTGGCGAGGAAAAGCGTCATCGACCCGCCTGCCTCCGCACAAAAGCCCTGTACCGGATGCAGCCGGGTAATGCGCGAGCCCAGAGTATGCACAATACGCCACCCGCCAATGAGCGTGCCGAGACCCATGGCAGCCTGGCAGGTCAGAACAACCCAGAACGGGATGTGAAAAGTCGCGCCAAGAAGACCCTGGGAATAGAGCAGTACCGCAATGATGCCCATGGTCTTCTGCGCATCATTGCCCCCGTGCCCGAGCGAGTAGAGCGCGGCGGAAAGGAGCTGTGCGGAGCGAAAGAAATTATCCACGGCCGACGGCGTCGAACGGACAAATACCCAGGAGACTACGAGCACCAGAAGCAGCGCCAGCAAAAAGCCGAGCAAAGGCGAAAGGACGATCGCGGCACTCGTAATGCCGAGGCCCTTCCAGACGATCGCGCCCAGTCCGGCCTTGGTGACGGCCGCGCCGGCAAGCCCGCCAATCAGCGCATGGGAGCTGCTCGACGGGATACCCAGCCACCAGGTGATCAGATTCCAGACAATGGCTCCCATGAGGGCGCCGAAGATTACAGCGGCGTCGACGACTTCCGCTGCGACGATGCCCGTGCCGACGGTCTGCGCGACGTGAACCCCGAAGAACAGGAAGGCGATAAAGTTAAAGAACGCGGCCCAGGCGACGGCATAGTGCGGCCGTAATACGCGGGTAGACACGACGGTGGCTATGGAGTTTGCAGCGTCGTGCAGGCCATTCAAGGCGTCAAACAGAAGCGCGATCGAGATCAGCGCGATGAGAGCGAACGAGCTGAGCGCCGCATCCATGGTGCACAGCTCTACACGTTCTCGATTACGATGGCGCTGATCTCGTTGGCCACATCCTCAAACCGGTCCATCACCGATTCGAGATGATCGTACACCTCCGTGCTGATGACGAACGGGATCGCGTCCTTCTGCTCTTTAAATAGCTGCTTGCGTCCCCGCTCGTGGAGCTGATCAGCCTGTTCCTCGAGGCGGATCATTTCCTCGGTCATCGCGTTCAGGCGCGCCGAGTTGTTGGCGAGCGAGCCGAGAAGAGGCACCGCGGTGAGGTTAAGCTTCGCGGCTCGCACGATGATCTCGCCCATGTCCTGCATGCAAGGCTCGAAGCTGCGAAGCTCGAACAGCGCAATCACCTTTGCCGTCTGGTTCATCTGGTCGATCGCATCGTCCATGGACGTTATCAGGTCCTTGATGTCGCCGCGGTCGAGGGGCGTGATAAAGGTCCGCCGCAGGGCGGTGAGCACCTCGCGTGCAATCTCGTCGGCCTCGTTCTCCCGCTTGGTGATCTCGCGGCAGCATTGTGAGACGTTGTCGCCGCCCTTGAGCAGCGAGTGCAGCGCTTCGGCCCCGGCAAGGGTCACCTGGGCGTGCCGAGTGAAAAGGTCGAAAAAACGCTCTTCCTTGGGCATCAAGGCCCGGAACCAGCCCAGCATTGCCACCTCGTTGCGTGCTCAACCCTGATAGCACGCATTGCCCGTACGGTCGCGGGCCTCAGCGCAGCCGGATCAGCAGCAGGCCTGAAACGATTATTACGGCTGCGGCAATGCGAGTTGGGCGCAGCGGCTCCTTCAGCAGAACAACCGCAAGCGCCGCGCCGAAAAGAACGCTGGTCTCCCGCAGCGCCGCGACGAGTGCGATAGGCGCGACCGTCATGGCCCAGATCACAATGGCATAGGAGATGAACTGCAGCGCCCCGCCGGCGAGCCCGCTGGCCCAGTACGGCGCCATGGCCGCAAGCGCTTTTCCGCGCAACCGGATGGCCGCATAGGCTGCGAGTACGATGCCGTTCGCGATAAAGAGACAGGCCGCATAGGCTTTGGCGCTGCCGGCGAGCCGCGCGCCTATGCCGTCCACCAGCGAATAGGCGCAGATCGTTATTGCAGTAAATAACGCAAATCCCGTCGCGTGCGCATCCAGGCGTGCTTGCGTGCGGGTGGCGGGCGCGGCTATCAGAAAAATACCGGAGGCGAGCGCAAGAATGCCCGCCCATCCGGCTGGGCCGAGCGCCTCGCCGACGAGCGGCACACTCAAAGCCGCTGTCATCAGCGGGGCACTTCCGCGCGCCAGCGGATAGACCCGCCCCAGATCGCCGACGCGATAAGCTTCGCTCAGTCCAATGAAATAGAAGAGATGAACGAGGACGGATGCGGCGATCCACGGCCACGCCGCCGCGAGCGGCAAGCCGACGAACGGCAACACGGCAACGCCAATAAGGCCAGCGCCGACCGCAATCAGGACGGTCGCGGAAACGGTGTCGCTTCCAATCTTGATTGCCGCGTTCCAGCCCGCGTGGCAGGCGGCGGCAAACAGAACGGCCGCGAAAACAAACGAATCCAAACGGTGTACCTCTACGTCAGCCCGGGCGTGAGGTTTCCGTAGGAGCGGACCACGAGCGA
>DATCJI010000015.1:0-3644 GCA_036562835.1 Xanthobacteraceae bacterium
AATGTCCCAACGCGGGAAGCACCAGGCTGTAGTTGGCGATGCCGATCAGGATGCCCGCCGTCACCGCCCGCAGGAACGAGTGCTCCGGCCCGTCCATCTCATAGAGCCGCCACGCGAGAAGGCCCATGACGACCCCTGCACCGACCAGGAGCCATGCAAACAATCCGAACTGATGCCCGATCACCGCGAGCGCAATGCAGCCGCCAAGCCCGGCAAGAAGTGGCAGCACGAACCACGCCATGGTGCCCGAGACGAGCCAGGGCTTGCGCGAGAGCTTGCGCGCATCGAGCGCCGCCGCGGCGAGGATCGCGATCGCCGGATAGAGGGGCAGCACGTAGTGCGGAAGCTTGGTGATCACCGCCTCGAAGAGGAGCCAGGCCGGCACAAGCCATGCGAGCAAAAATTTTATGCGCGGCTCATGGCGCGCCGACCAGACGTACGGCGTTGCCAGCGCCGCGAGCGTCGCCCCCGGCCAGAACGTGATCCAGAACAAAACGAAATAGTAGCCGGGCGGCGCCCCGTGGCCCTCCTGGCCGCCGAAAATTTTTCCGAGCAGATCCTGGCCCAACGATTCTGAATAGAAGGCCTCCCCTGCTCGCCCGGTGATGGCGATGAACCACGGCAGCACCAGAGCGGCAAGCCAGAGCACTCCTGCAATTGGCTTGAGGTGCCACAGCCAGCGTGCCGAGCGGTCGACGATGGCGAGCGTGAGCGCAGCAAGAGCTGCGATCATCACGATCAGAGGGCCCTTGAGCAGGACGCCGCCCGCCAGCGCCGTCCAGAACACGGCCGCGTTGATCCATTGATCACGCGGACCGGCATCGTCCCGCGGCAGATACGCGCGCGCGAGCGCGCCCATGGCCGCGACCACAGTCATCAGCAGCATGGCATCGGTTTTTGCCAACAGCCGTTCGATGCCGAGCAAGACACAGCTTGCCATCATGAGGGCGGCGAAGAGCGGGGCACGCCTCGAGACAAACGCGAGCGCGCACCAGTAGGTCAGCAGCACTGCGCCGATCGCGCCGATGAGCGAGGGAATGCGGTAGAGCCAGATTGTGGTGAGGCCATTGCGCATGCCGAGCGAGCGGCCGGCCTTAACGCTTGCGGCCTGCAGCCAGTAGATGCCGACGGGTTTTTTATAACGCACCTCGTCCTGAAAACGGATGTCGATGTAGTCGCCCGTTTCCAGCATTTGCTTGGTCGCCTGGGCAAAGCGGGCCTCATCGCGGTCGGTGGGGGGGATTGTGAAAAGGCCGGGAAGGAAGAAAAGGAAACACACCACGAGCAGCGTGAGCACCGCACGCGCATCCGAGGCGAGCGCGAAATCAAGGAATGCCGTGAATGCGCGCGTCGATCGCGCAGATAGGCTTTGCTGGTCGGCGGCGGCAACCATGCCCCTCCCCTCGATCCCCCAATTTGGTGGCCCGGATTGAGCGAAGCGAAATCCGGGAAGCCCCCGGATTTCGCTCGCTCTCGCTCGCTCTATCCGGGCGACACGCTGGCTAGAGCCTCTCGCTTCGTAGCCCGGATTGAGCGAAAGCGAAATCCGGGAACGTCCCGGCTTTCGCTCGCTGTCGCTCGCTCAACCCGGGTGCGCTACGAGCACTTATTGCAGTCGGAGGGAGACGCTGTCGGTTGCGCCGCGTCCGACCATCACGGTGAGGCGCACGAAACCCGGCCCCTCGGGCTGGAAGAAGCGCGTGCCGCGCGCATGCGCGTCGTGAAGCGGAACCCCGTTCATGAGGATCGTGATCGGTCCGGCGGCGCCGCTCACCTTCAGAGGAATGGGCTCGGGCTTGCCGGCCTCATTGCTCGCGAGCTCGAGCCGTGCTCCGTCGGGCGGAAACATGATGCGCAGCTGCGGCTCGCCGTTTTCCGTGCGCAGCGCGCCGGTGCGGATATGCTGCAGCGGCGGCGGAAGCTTGCCGGTTGCGGCAATGAGCGTGTCCTTTGGCGCAGGCGGCAGCGGGGCCGGCAACCTGCCGGTGCGCGCGAACGCTTCAAACAGGATGGGCGCAGCGGCGCTGCGGCCGGTGAGACCCGGCACGGGCACACCATCCGGCCTGCCGACCCACACGCCGATGGTGCGCTTTCCGTCAAAGCCGACAGCCCACGCATCGCGATAGCCGTAGGAGGTCCCGGTCTTGAATGCCATGCGTCCGCCTGCGGCGTTCTCGGGCGGCGGCGTGCCAAGAAGAATGTTGCCGACCTGCCAGGCCGCGGCCGGCTCAAGCAGCCGGCGCAGCCCAGCGGTGGGGTGAGGCGCGTCCGCGCGCTCGACGAGCGGCACGGTCGTGCCGAGGCGGGCGAGCCCGGCATAGAGGGTAACGAGATCCGTGAGCCGGATGCCGGTCCCGCCCAGCGCGATGGCAAGCCCCGGCGTCTCGTTGGGGGGCAGCGTGAGCGAGCCGCCCGCCTGCGCAAGGCGCGCGACGAACCGGCTCGCGCCGATCTTGTCCATCACGGCCACGGCGGGCACGTTGAGCGAAAACTGCAGCGCGCGCCGCACGGTCACGGTGCCCTGGAATGTCTGATCGAAATTCTCCGGTGCATAGCCGCCAAAGCGCAGCGGACGATCCTCGATCAAGCTCTCGGGGTGAATGAGACCATCCTCGATACCGATGCCGTAGATGAAGGGCTTGAGCGCAGAGCCCGGCGAGCGCAGTGCGGCCGTCATGTCGACCTGCCCGGCGCGGCGCGTGTCGAAGTAATCGGCGGATGCGACGCGCGCGAGGACCTCGCCGGTTGCATGATCGACCGCAATGATCGCGGCTGAGACTTTTTCGCCAAAAGCGCGCGTGTGCGCGCGCACGAGCTCCTCCAGGCTTTTCTGCAGCGTGGCGTCGAGGGTCAGGCGATGCACGGTGTCTTGCGGCATGGCCGCGATTGCCGCGTCGGCCGCATGCGGAGCGAGCGTGGGCATGGGCCTGCGGCCGTCGGGCACCGGCTCCGCTTTCGCGCGGGCTGCGTCTTCGGCAGGCACAATGCCGGCGCGCGCCAGACGATCGAGCACGCGGTCGCGCGCGCTGCGCGCGGCGTTTTGCGAGCGGTCGGGCCGCCGCTGCTCCGGCGACTGCGGCAGCGCCACAAGCAGCGCCGCCTCGCCGAGGGTAAGCCGCCGCGACTCTTTGCCAAAATACGCGAGCGAGGCCGCGCGCACACCCTCGAGATTGCCGCCGTAAGGAGCGAGGCTCAGATAGAGAGAAAGAATCTGTTCCTTGCTGAGCGCGCGCTCAATCTCGATGGCGCGCACGACCTGACGCAGCTTTGCCGATACCGAGCGCTCCGCGCGCGGCTCAAGGAGCCGCGCAACCTGCATGGTGATGGTGGAAGCGCCGGAAACCACGTGCCCGTGCGCGAGCATCTGCACGAAAGCACGCGCGAGCGCGAGCCCGTCGACGCCGTGGTGGGAGAGAAAGCGCTTGTCCTCATAGGCGAAGAGAAGATCCAGAAAGCGCGGGTCCACGCTCTCCCGCGAGGCGGGCAGGCGCCAGCGTCCGTCCGGGGTCGTATAGGGACGCAGCAGCGCCCCGTTGCGATCGAGCACGATCTTGGAGAATTGCAGATCCTGTCCGAGTGGCGCCTGCCCAAGCGAGCCGACCCACAACACTGCTCCGCTGCCGAGCACCGCTACGAGCAAGCCA
>DATCJI010000121.1:0-3138 GCA_036562835.1 Xanthobacteraceae bacterium
GCCATACTTGTCCACCGCCTTGCGCGGCCGGAAAGTATACCCGAGAAACGTGAACTGAATATCGGGGTGATCACCCATCCGATTGATGTCCTTGCAATACACGATCCGTGTCTTGCCTGGATGCAGTTCGAGTTTGCAGGCATGAAACCGTTCCCGGATGCGGTCAAGCACGGATTCTGCCTGGCGTCGGCTCTTGCAGTGAAGCACCGCATCGTCGGCGTATCGGGCATACCGAACGCCAGGCAGATGCCGCGTCACCCAAAGATCAAACGCATAGTGGAGAAACAGATTGGCCAGGATCGGCGACACGACGCCCTGAACGCAAAAGGTAAGTTCCGGTTTGAGCGCGAGATCGGGGATTGGCGGTCCTACTCCGTTCTTGACTTGCGACACAAACGGTAATACCCATATGTCATATGGCGCGATCGACCGATGCTCAGAAGGCCGAGCGACTGAACGCGGCGCACAGCCTATTGGTGCGCGGGGTCAGCGTGGCCGATGCGGTGGTCTCGTTGTCTCGCCAGTTCGGGCTCTCTCGACGTCAGGCGTATCGCTACCTTCAGGAAGCACAGGCGATTGGCCATGCGGTGCCAGTCGTCGCTGCATCCGTGCCGATCACGCTAAAGATTCCCGCAAACGTCGTGCGCGATGTGCGTGCCTATGCGGTGTTCAGCGGCTTGACGATCAGCGAGATCGTGACACGCGCGATCACGGCCTTTCTCACGGCCGTACGCGGGCATGGGTGACCGACGATCGCGTCGGAATCGCCACCAAGTCCAGCTCGATTACGCATTTGACCGTCTGCTCGGGAGCAAACTTCAGCAGGTCTATGAGCTTCTGGTCCCCGACCAAGTTCGGATTGTCAGCGAGCATTTCGGGGTGATGGAGAGCGGCAATGCCGATCGCGGCGATCTACGCAAGGGTGTCTTCAGACAAGCAGCGAGAGGAGAGCACGATCACCAGCCAGACGGCGGCGCTAATCGATTTTGCACGGAGCCACGGCTACCAGGTGCCGGCGGATTGGGTCTTCGAAGACGAAGGCTATAGTGGTGCTTCGCTGGTACGCCCCGGGCTCGAGCGAGTGCGCGATCTTGCGGCGGAAGGTCAGATCGAGGCCGTGCTGGTGTATGCGCCCGACCGGCTGAGCCGCAAATATGCCTATCAGATCCTTCTGATCGAGGAGCTCTCGCGCCATGGTGTCGACACCGTCTTTCTCAAGGCGCCCCAGGCAGCGACCGCGGAGGACCAGTTGCTGGTCCAATTCCAAGGCATGATCGCGGAATACGAACGAGCGCAAATCCTCGAACGATCACGCCGTGGCAAGCGCCACCGGGCCCGCGAAGGGCAAGTCAATGTGCTCAGCGGCGCCCCGTACGGCTATCGTTATATTCGTAAGAGCGACAATGCGGCAGCCCGGTATGAAATCATCGCGGCGGAAGCTGACATCGTCCGAAGCGTCTACGACCACTACGTCGTCTCTGGTATGAGCATCGGCGCTATCACCCGCCTGCTTAATGAAAGAGACGTACCGACCCGCAAGCAGATCTCGCGCTGGGAGCGCTCCACGGTGTGGGCGATGTTGCGCAATCCGGCTTACAAGGGGACAGCGTGCTTCGGGAAGACCGTAACTACGGCGCGTCAGCGCATCACGCGCCCTCTGCGCCTGCGCGGCGGTATCAGCTCACGCGACAGCGCAAACCACGAACGGCCTCGTGCCGACTGGATCGAGATCGCGGTTCCAGCAGTTATTGATGAGGACACCTTCGCTCGAGCCCAAGAGCTTCTGGCACAAAACAAGAAGCTGGCACCGCGTCGCACGATCACGCCCAGCATCGTGCAGGGCTTGGTGTCGTGCAGTAAATGCGGCTATGCACTGTCGCGCACGTCCACACGCTCGACGGCACGCAACATCCACTACTATCGATGCCTCGGATCTGATGCTTGGCGCCACCTCGGCGGTCCTGTATGCGACAACCCCCCAGTCCGCCAGGATCTTCTCGACCGAATTGTGTGGACCGAGGTGATCCGTTTGCTGGAGGATCCCAGTCTGATCCAAGGCGAACTCGATCGCCGGCTGGCAGCAGCGAAGACGGCCGACCCGGCAAAACAACGAGAGAAAGCGCTGCATCGGGACTTGGCACGAACCAGAAAAAGCATGGATCGCCTGCTGACCGCCTATCAGGAAGACCTGCTGTCGATTGACGAGTTGCGGCGACGAATGCCGGATCTACGAAAACGCGAACAGACTTTGCATGCTGAGTTGCAGTCGATCCTCAATCAGACAAACGATCGTGCAGTCTATCTGCGCCTCGCGGAGACACTCTCGAGCTTCTTAGCCCGGCTGCGCATCGCTGCTGATACCCTCGACATCGAAGGACGTCAGCGAATCGTCCGGCTAGTCATCAAGGAGATCCTGGTCAGCAATGAGACCATCATCATCCTGCACTCCATCCCGCTCTCCACCGTGCCATCGAACGGTAACGACTGCCAATCGACGCCCTCGGGGCCGGGAGCATCCGTCGACGGAAGTTACCTTTTGCGTTCAGGGCGTCATCTCGCCCCTCTTGAGCAACCTCATGCTCGACGATCTCGACAGGGAGCTGACCCGGCGTGGTCACCGCTTCTGCCGGTACGCGGATGACTGCAACATCTATGTTCGCAGTTATCGTGCCGGCGAGCGGGTCATGGCCTCGGTGAGCCGATTCTTGACCACAAAGCTGCGGCTGACGGTCAACGAGACGAAGAGCGCGGTGGCGCGACCGGAGGAGCGAAAATTCCTGGGCTTCAGCATCTCGAATGACGGGGCCCAGCGGCGCATCGCGCCAAAGGCACTCGACGCCTTCAAGACGCGGGTTCGGGAGCAAACCCGCCGGACGCGGGGTCTCAGCCTAGCGCAGATTGTTGGGGAGCTCGCGCAATACTTTATCGGTTGGCGCGGCTACTTCGGCTTCTGCCAGACTCCTCGTGTGCTTGCGAACCTCGAAGCTTGGACCCGCCGAAGATTGCGCTCATACCTTTGCGGCAGTGGGGGAATGGGCACAACCGGTTTAACGAACTGCGCCGCCGAGGCGTGTCACAGTTCCGAGCAGCGGTTGCGGCCGGTTCACCGACGGGCTTCTGGCGTATGTCCGGACACCC
>DATCJI010000494.1:0-7253 GCA_036562835.1 Xanthobacteraceae bacterium
GGCAGCTCGACCGGCCGGCCGACCGAAGGCGGACTTATTGCGGACGGATTGGCCGCATATGCTTTCGCGGCCGAGCGCTATGCGGCGAACCGCATTGCATTATGGGGTGAGTCGCTCGGCACCGGCGTTGCAGTTGCGGTCGCGGCGGCCAGACCTACCGCCGCCATCGTGCTCGAATCGGCCTTTACCTCGGCCGCAGACATAGGTGCGACGGTCTACTGGTATTTACCGGTGCGATTGCTGATGAAAGATCAGTTTCGGTCGGACCTGATCATCCGCAAGGTTACCGCCCCGATCCTAATGCTGCACGGTGATCGCGACGCGATCGTCCCGATCGCGCTCGGCGAGCGCCTCTATTCGCTGACACAGGCGCGCAAGCGTTTCGTCCGGTTCCCCGGGGCGGGACACAATGACCTCGCCGAGCACGGCGCGCTCGCCGAAGCAATGCGGTTTATCGAAGAAGAAACGGCGCGCGCTGAATGATCAGAACGCGGGCCGACGAGGGCCCCGGGCAGCGCCGGCCGCACCGGGTGCGGGGCGCGGCTTCATGGGCAGCAGGCCCTCTCGCTGCATGCGTTTGCGCGCGAGCTTGCGGGCGCGGCGTATCGCCTCTGCTTTCTCGCGCGCTTTTCTTTCCGATGGCTTTTCGTAATGGCCGCGAAGCTTCATCTCGCGGAAAATGCCCTCGCGCTGCATCTTCTTTTTCAGCGCTTTGAGTGCCTGATCGACATTGTTGTCGCGAACGAGAACCTGCACGCAGGATTCCTTTGCTGTTCCAGGATGCATGGTGCACAGCCGGCGATCTGCACGAGCGCTCAGCCTGCATTTGGCCGCGCATGTAGCAGAGGAAGGTTAAAGAGTCCAACGACGGCGGCATCAATCGCCGCCGAGCAGCGTGACATGCCCCATCTTGCGGCCTGGGCGCGGAGCGCTCTTGCCATAGAGATGAAGGCATGCGCCCGGATGGCGTAACCATCGCTCCGCATCCTTTACTTCGTCTCCAATGAGATTGATCATCTCGAGCGCTCCGTGGCGGCGCGGCTTTGCCAAAGGCCAGCCGGCGATCGCCCGGATGTGCTGCTCGAATTGCGAGACGCTGGCGCCATCAATGGTCCAATGGCCGGAATTGTGCACCCGCGGGGCTATTTCGTTGACCAGCAATTTTTGCGAGAGCACGAACATTTCCACCGCGAATACGCCAACATAGCCGAACGCCGCGGCGATCTTTTCGGCAATACCCTGGGCCTCGCGCGCGAGGGCATCGGGCACGCGCGCAGGCACGCGCGAGCGGGCGAGAATGTGGTCGCGATGCTCGTTCTCGGTAAGATCGAAGCACTCGATCCGTCCGTTTTGTGCGCAGGCCGCCACAATCGAGACTTCGCGCTCAAACAGGACAAACGATTCAACAATTGCCGGTTGTTGGCCGATCCCGCGCCAGGCAGCAGCGGGATCCGTGTCCTCACGAATGCTCACCTGTCCCTTGCCGTCATAACCGAAACGCCGTGTCTTGAGCACGGCAGGCAAGCCGATCGCTTCGATTGCGCATTCAAGCGTATCGAGTGACGAGATCGACGCGTAGCGCGCCGTTTGTATGCCGAGCTTGGCGACGAAATCCTTCTCGCTCAAACGGTCCTGGGTTATCGCCAAAATGTCGGGGTCTGGAATGACGGGCTTGCGGCTCGCCAGGAAGGATGCCGCCTCGGCCGGCACGTTCTCGAACTCATAGGTGATGACATCCACATCCGCAGCGAAGCGGTCGAGCGCTCCGGCATCGGCGTAATCGGCGCAGGTGACCCGATGCACGACGTCGAAGGCGCACGAATCGGGACTGGGAGCAAAGACATGGCAGCGCAAGCCCAGACGCGCGGCTGCAAGCGCCAGCATGCGGCCGAGCTGGCCGCCGCCAAGGATGCCGATGGTCGATCCAGACTCGAGCACGGACCGCAGGGCTAAGTCGGACGGCGGGCGACGGCTTCGGTCTGCCGCACCCGCCAACCATCGAGTCGCTTCGCGAGCCGTGCATCGGAGAGCGCGAGCACGGAGGCCGCAAGCAACGCTGCGTTGATCGCGCCGGGCTTGCCGATTGCGAGCGTGCCCACCGGAATGCCCGCCGGCATCTGCAGAATTGAGAGGACGCTGTCCTTGCCTTCGAGCGCGTGCGTGTTCATGGGCACGCCGAGCACCGGCAGCGCGGTCAGCGAGGCGGTCATGCCGGGCAGGTGCGCCGCGCCTCCCGCCCCGGCAATAATGACTTTGAAGCCCTTTCGTTTGGCAGCTTTGGCGAACTTGAAAAGCCGGTCGGGAGTGCGATGCGCTGACACGATCAGTGCCTCATACGCAATGCCGAGCGCATCGAGAGTATCGGCCGCGTGCTTCATTGTAGCCCAATCGGACTGGCTACCCATGATGATGGCGATTGGCTTGCCGGCCATTCTTCCCGATCGGGCAAAGCGATGGCCAAAGGCGGCCAACAAAGAAACCGGCGATTATAGGAGCAGCCCTTTGCCCCGCAAGCCGCATCGTACCTCTCCTGAAAGGGTCGACGTGCGGAGCGCATCGCCTGCGGGTCCGTTGCACAATTAAAGGTGATCCCCTCCCCAACCCTTCCCCTGCAAGAGGGCAAGTCGATCGAGTTTGCCACAGCAGATGCCCCAATTTCTGCCGTGTTCCCGGTGAAGGTGACAGCCGGGATCGGCTGGCTGGCACACCGAATCGCGTGCTGCAGCAAAAGCCGCATTGGGGGGTACATGAAAGCGCGCCAATTCACCGCGCTCGCCGTTGTAGCTGCCGCGGTGATATGGATCGCCTCGGGCCATCTTCTGCCGCACGGGAGCGCAAAAGACGGCGCGTCCCAACGCGCAACCGACACCCAGGCAAAGAAGCTGTTCCGCGTAGCCGTAATGCGCACGAGCGTGGTTCCCCACGCGCGCAAGCTCACGCTCTCCGGCCGCACCGAAGCAGACAAACGCGTTGTGCTGACGGCGCGTACGGCCGGCGTCCTCACCGAGTTGCGCATGAAACGGGGAACATGGGTCGAGAAGGACGAGGTCGTGGCCATTCTCTCCGACGAGGCGCGCGAAGCGCAGGTCCGGCAGGCGCAGGCCATCGTCACGCAAAAGCGTACCGAGCTCGATGCAAAGCGACAGCTCATTCTGAACGGCACGCTCCCGCGTCTGCAGCTCGTGGATCTCGAGGCCCAGCTGAAAGCAGCCGAGGCTTCGCTCGCCGGCGCCGAGGCCGAGCGCGACCGCGGCGTCGTGCGCGCGCCCTGGTCGGGCGTGGTGCAGGACGTGGCAGTCGAAGTGGGCCAGGCGGCGTTTTCGTTCGCAGGGCGCGAGCTCGCGACCTTGATCGCCCTCGACCCGATGCTTGCAGTTGTCGAAGTGGCCGAGCGCAAGCTCGCAGGCATCAACATCGGAGATGTCGCGGAGATTCGCCTCGTTACCGGACAGGTGGCGCACGGAAAGGTCCGCTTTGTCGCGCAAAGCGCAAGCCAGACCACCCGTACCTATAGGGTCGAGATCGAGCTGCCGAATGCCGACCGGAGAATCCCGGACGGGATAACGCTCGAGGCGGCGCTTCCGCTTGCGCCCATCCCGGCGAGCCGCATTCCCCGTTCGGCGCTTACTTTCTCCTCGGGTGGCCAGCTCGGAGTTCGTGTCGTCGCCGGCGACGAGCATGTGGAATTCACGCCCATCACGGTCATTGAGGATGAGCAGAGCATGATGTGGGTGACGGGGCTCACCGATGGAGCCCGCGTCATCGTGCAGGGACAGGATTTCGTGCGCGAAGGCCAGGAAGTCGAAGCCGTCGGCGCCCACGAGCTCACCGCGGTTGCGCGATGAAGCACGTTTTTGCCTGAGTCGCCGCAATGTTTCGCGCCATCGATTACGCCATCAGCCACGCGCGATTAACGATCGCGACACTGATCTTTCTCTTGGGTGCAGGGCTCGTCTCCTATCTGACCATCGCCAAGGAGGCTGAGCCCGACATCAAAATCCCGATTATCTACGTGCAGCTCTCCCAGCGCGGCATCAGCCCGGAAGATGCTGAACGCCTGCTGCTGCGGCCGGTCGAGACGCAGCTCAAGTCCGTGGGCAATGTGAAGGAGATGCGCTCCACCGCATTCGAAGGCGGCGGCTTCGTGCTTCTCGAGTTCGAGGCAGGCTTCGATTCCAAGGCGGCCCTCGCCGATGTTCGGGCCAAGGTCGATCAGGCCAAGCATGACCTGCCGCGCGACGTGGACGAGCCGCAGGTGCTCGAGGTCAACCTTTCCCTCTATCCGGTGCTGGTGGTGGGACTGTCGGGAGACGTGCCCGAGCGCACGCTATTACGCATCGCGCGCGCGGCGAAGAACGCGATCGAGCAGGCCCCCGGGGTGCTATCGGCCGAGCTGCGCGGGGCCCGCGACGAGGCCGTCGAGATCATTGTCGATCCGATGCTCATGAGCAGCTACGGCGTCTCGCTCGATCAGCTCGGAACGTTGACTGCCGGCTTCAACACCTTGATTGCCGCGGGCGCGCTCGAAGGCGACACCGGGCGCTTTGCGGTGAAGGTGCCTTCACTCTTCGAAAAGCCGCAGGACATTTTGAACATCCCGCTCGTCGCCTCGTCGAAAGCGTCGGTGACCTTGCTCGACCTGGCGCAGGTCAAGCCGACATTCAAGGACGCAACCTCGATCACGCGCGTGAACGGCCGGCCCGCGATGACTATCGAGGTGTCCAAGCGTACGGGCGCAAACCTGATCGAGACGGTGGATGCAGTCAAAGCCGTCGTCGAGCAGCTGCAAAAAACCTGGCCCGCGTCGGTACACCTGACGTTCACGCAGGACAAATCCAAGATCATCCGCCAGATGCTTGGTGACCTGCAGAACTCGGTCGCCACCGGCGTGCTGCTCGTCGCCATCGTGATTCTGTTCGCGCTCGGTTTCCGCGCCTCGCTGTTCATCGGCATTGCCATTCCCGCCTCCTTCCTTGCGGGCGTGCTGGGGCTGCAGCTTGCCGGACTGACCATCAACATCGTGGTTCTGTTCTCGCTCATTCTTGCCGTCGGCATGCTGGTCGATGACGCGATTATTGTCTCGGAATTCGCCGAGCGGCGCATGGCGGAAGGCATGCCGCCGAAGGAGGCCTATGCGGTCGCCGCCAAGCGCATGGCGGGCCCGGTGATTGCCGCGACGGCCACACGCATTGCGGCCTTCTCCCCACTTCTGTTCTGGCCGGGCGTGGTGGGACAGTTCATGAAATATCTGCCGATCACGCTGATTGCGACGCTGTCGGCGTCCCTTGCGGTCGCGCTGTTCTTCACACCCACTCTGGGCGCGCTGCTCGGACGGGCCGCGACAATCCCGCACGATAACTCGGCGCATCGCGATGGCATATACATGCGCACGGTTCGTGCGGCGTTGCGCAACCCGGGTACAACACTTGCCCTTGCCGCTCTTCTGCTTGTGGTCGTTCAGGTCGCGTACGGCAAATTCGGCCGCGGGGTCGAATTCTTTCCCAATGTCGAGCCCGATTACGGGCAGGTAGTCGTGCACGCGCGCGGGAATCTTTCACTCGAGGAAAAGAACCGCCTCGTCAACGAAGTGGAAAAGCGCGTGTTGCAGTTCGACGGCCTCAAGACCGTCTATACGCGCGTCGGCGAACAACCGCGCGGCATGAGCGAGCTCACCGAGGATACGGTGGGGGTCATTCAGTTCGAGTTTGCGGATTGGCGCAGCCGCAAGCCCGCGCACGTGATTATGGACGCGATCCGGGAACAATGCGCGGACATCCCGGGCATTCTTACCGAGGTGACGGCGCCGCGCGCGGGACCGCCGACGGGCAAACCCATTCAGGTGCAGATCAGCGCGCTCGATCCCGCAGATCTGCCCGCCGCCGCGGCGAAAGTGTCAGCCATCGTGAGGGGACGCGGCGACATTCGCGACTTCGATGACGGCCAGCCGCTGCCGGGCATTGACTGGAAGATTGAGGTCGACAAGGCGGAAGCCGCCAAATACGGCGCCGGGATCACCACGGTAGGCAACGCCCTCCAGCTCGTCACCAATGGTCTTAAGGCCACCGAGTATCGGCCGGTGGAAAGCGACAAGTCGGTGGACATCCTGGTGCGGTTTCCGCCGGAAAAGCGCAGCCTCAATCAGATCGACGATCTGCGCGTGCAGACCACGGTCGGACACGTGCCGATCGGCAATTTCGTGCAGCGCACGGCGACCCCGCGCGTGGGCTACATCAACCGCGTCAACGGCAACCGGGTGATGACCCTCTCGGCCAACGTCGCCGAAGGGGTGCAGACCGCAAAAGTGCAGGAAGCGATCACCAAGCATCTTGCGGCTGCCGATCTCGGCCCCGGCGTGACCTTCCGCCTCAAGGGCGAAGACGAGGAGCGCGCCAAGGCATCGGCATTCCTGCTCAAGGCATTCGGCACCGCGATCTTTCTGATCTTTGCCATCCTGCTGGCGCAATTCAACAAGCTCACCTCGGTGGCGCTCGTGCTCACGGCTGTGGTTCTCTCAACCTTCGGCGTGATGTTGGGCCTGCTTGTCATGGGGCAGGCCTTCGGGGTGGTGATGGCGGGCATAGGCGTGATCGCCAATGCGGGCGTGATCGTGAACAACAACATCGTGCTGATCGACACCTATGACCGGCTCCGCCGGGAGGGCGTCGCCGCTTATGACGCCATTGTCGAAACCTGCCGCGAGCGGGCGCGGCCCGTCGTGCTGACCGCGACCACCGCAATCCTGGGAGTGCTGCCCATCGCCTTCGGGATGAACATTGAATTTCTCGCGCGCGAGATCACCGTGGGGGCTCCCGCAACCCAGTGGTGGATAAATCTGTCTACCGCGATCGTGTTCGGACTGGGATTTGCCACCGTTCTGACGCTCGTCGTCACGCCGGCTGCGCTCATGGCCATTGAGAATTTGCGCAGTTTGCGGCTGCGCGTCTCAGCCGGGGTACGCGCATGGATCGCCCGACCAGCACGGGCCTGGTTAGGGCGCGCGCAACACCCTCCCGCATTGCTCAAGCGATAATATCCGGCGTGAGCTGGTCTTCGATGTGGGCGATGCGGTCGCGCAGGTAGAGCTTACGTTTTTTCAGCCGCTGTACCTGCAGCTGGTCGGATCCTGGGGAATGCTGCAATGCAGAAATCGCGGCATCAAGGTCGCGATGCTCCTGCTGCAGGCGCGCCAGTTGCTCCTGCAGCTCCCGTTCTTCCTCTTTCGTCATTTCCACCAATGGTTGAAATGACCTCCC
>DATCJI010000279.1:0-3931 GCA_036562835.1 Xanthobacteraceae bacterium
GCGAAAATGGCATCTGGGTCAAGGTCGTGCGCGAGCTCGCGGGCAATATCAGCTTCGCTGGGGACCGCGAGCATCAGCGCAGCAAAGGCCGGATCGTCTGCGGCCTGCGCCAACACCGCTGCAAATGCGTCGAGCACCCCCTCATCGAGGCGAGCAGCGCCTCCGTTACGCAGCGAAGAAACATTTTGTACGAGTAGCTGCGTGGTCAGCCGCTGCAGAGCGTCCCAACGATTGACGGCATCGCTGTCGTGAGCGGCGAGGAACTGCAAATCTGCGCCTGAGATATTGGCGGTCACCTTGATGGGTGCGGAGAAGCCGCGGTTGAGTGACAACACTGGCCGTTCGCCGACATCGCGAAAGACGAATGTCTCGGCGGCCTCACGCAGCACAAGCACGCCGCGTTGGGGCGTGCTCCCGTTGCTCAGCGTAAGCGGCAGGTCGCGTCCGTCTTTTCCCAACAGCCCCAGCGCGAGCGGGATCACCATCGCGTCCTTGTTGGGCTGACGCGGGGTAGGGGGAATCGCTTGGGCCAGCTCGAGCCGGTACGTTTTCGCGCGGTCGTCATAGCCAGCGCTGGCTACCACCTCGGGCGTCCCCGCCTGCGAATACCAGAGCATGAACTGCCGCAGATCGCTGCGCGAGGCATCGGCAAAACACTGCACGAACTGCTCGACCGTCGCGGCCTGTCCATCATGCCGCGTGAAGTACAGGTCCATGCCGGCGCGAAATTTTTCGGGCCCCAGCAGGGTCTTCAGCATGCGCACGACTTCGGCGCCTTTTTCATAGACCGTGGCCGTATAGAAGTTGTTGATCTCGCGGTACACAGAGGGGCGCACCGGATGCGCAAGCGGTCCCGCATCTTCCTCGAACTGATGCATACGCAATCCGCGCACATCGCTGATGCGCTCGACGGCGTGCGAGCGCGTCTCGGCCGAGAACTCCTGGTCGCGAAATACGGTCAAGCCCTCTTTCAGGCAGAGCTGAAACCAGTCGCGGCAGGTGATGCGGTTTCCCGTCCAGTTATGAAAATATTCGTGTGCAATGATTGCTTCAATGCGCTCGAAGTCGGCATCGGTGGCGGTCTGCGGAGAGGCAAGCACGTATTTGTCGTTGAAGATGTTGAGGCCCTTGTTCTCCATGGCGCCCATGTTGAAGTCGGAGACCGCGACGATCATGAACACATCGAGGTCGTATTCGCGCCCAAAGGCGGTCTCGTCCCAGCGCATGGCGCGCTTGAGCGATTCCATTGCGTAGCCGCAGCGGGATTCCTTGCCCGGTTCCACATAGATGCGCAGCGCCACCTCGCGTCCGGAGCGCGTGCGGAAGCGATCCTCCACACACGCGAGCGGTCCGCCTACGAGCGCGAACAGGTAGGACGGCTTGGGATGAGGATCGTGCCAAACGGCAAAATGGCGGTCCTCGTCCACCTCGCCGGAGGCAATCAGGTTCCCGTTCGCGAGCAGGACCGGCGCTTCTGCGCGAGTAGCCTCGATACGGACCGTGTAGATCGCCATCACGTCCGGCCGGTCCGGGAAATAGGTTATGCGGCGAAAGCCCTCCGCCTCACATTGCGTGCAGTAGATCGCGCCAGAGCGGTAGAGCCCGAGCAGCTGCGTGTTGGCCGCCGGATTAACGACGGTCTCGATGGTAAGCTCGAACGCGCGCCGTGGCGGCTGCGCAATCGTCAACCGGTCTGCCGTGACGACGAATTGCTCGCTAGGGAGCGGCGTGCCGTCAAGCATGACCGAACGCAACGAGAGCGACTCCCCATCGAGCGAAAGAGGCGCCGGTGCGGCGCCGTTTTCATTGGGCCGCAGCTTCAGCGTCGAACGCACCCGCGTGGCCACGGGATGCAACGCGACATCCAGCTCAATGCGGTCGACCAGCCAGTCCGCTGGCCGATAATCCGCAAGTCTGATCGGAGGAGCCTCTTCCGTGCGCAGTGCCATCGTTCTATTTCCCCGCGTCGTTCGGATGCATGTACGGCCAGTGCATCGCTGGTTAGTCTGCTTTACTGGCCCGATGGCGCCGCCGCAAAGCCCTTTGGCTTGCGTAATGTCGGAAGGAACAGGATGAGATCTCTCAAGCTCTTGGCGCTCCTTCTCGGGGTGTCGCTCGCTGCCCAGGCCGCGCTGGCTCAGAGCTACCCTAATCAGGTCGTACGTATTGTCGTTCCGTTTTCCGCAGGCAGCATCACGGACGGGCTCGCACGTATCCTCGCTGACAAGCTCACCGAGATTTGGAAGCAGCAGGTTGTTATCGAGAACCGGCCGGGTCTGCCGGGGACCACGGCAGTCGCAAAGAGTCCGCCCGACGGTTACACGCTCATGCTTACCTCGAATGGCCACACCATAGCGGGCGCGATCAATAAAAATATCCAGTTCGATCCGGTTAAAGATTTCGCCGGAATTACGCGCGTGGCCTCGGTTCCCTTGGTAGTCGTTGTGCCGGCAAGCTTCCCGGCAAACACGCTGGCCGAATTCATTGCCATCGCCAAGCAAAAGCCGGGACAGCTCAATTTCTCCTCGGCGGGCGTGGCCAGCACGACTTTTCTCTGTCTCGAGATCATGCGGCAGGTCGCCGGCATTGATCTCGTTCACGTGCCTTACAAGGGGCTGCCGGAAGCAACCACGGCCGTCATTCGCAATGACGTGCAGATCTATGTGGTTACCATTCCGAATGCGCAGGAGCTGTCCGCGGCAGGAAAGCTCAAGCCGATTGCAATCGATACTCCTCAGCGCGTACCGCAGCTGCCCAACGTGCCCACGGTTGCGGAGACCTTGCCGAAATTCGAATACCAGTCGTGGTTCGGCGTGTTTGCGCCGGCTGGAACTCCGACGCCCATTCTCACAAAGGTAAGCGCAGACATGGGCGGCGTGTTGCAAATGCAGGCAGTGAAAGAGAACTTGCTTTCACAAGGGTCGATACCCGCGCCGACGGCGCCCGCTGAATTCGATGGCATCAATCGGGCCGATACCGAGCGCTACGGCAAAATCCTGCGCGATGCCGGCATCACGCCGCAATGACCTCTGTGAGTGCGGTGATGCGAGCCATGGTGCTGGAGGCGCCACGCACGCCCTTGGTGCTACGCGAGCGCCCCATCCCGAAGCCGGGTGAAAATGAAATTCTCATCGAGGTGCAAGCGTGCGGGGTCTGCCGCACTGATCTGCATGTGATCGATGGCGAGTTGCCCCACCCGAAGCTCCCGCTCGTGCCGGGCCACGAAATCGTCGGACGTGTTGCAGATGTCGGCAGCGAGGTGCGCGGATTTACGGTCGGCTCACTTGTCGGCGTGCCGTGGCTGGGGTTTACCTGTGGGGTTTGTCCTTACTGCAAGACAGGTCGCGAGAACCTGTGCGACCGGCCCCTCTTCACCGGCTATACGCGCGATGGCGGCTATGCGACGCATGCGGTTGCGAATGCGCGTTACGCGTTCCCTCTGCCCGAGGAGGCCGACCCGCCCGCGCTCGCGCCGCTCCTTTGTGCCGGGCTGATCGGCTGGCGCAGCTACCGGCTCGCATCAGAGAACACGTACTTGCGCTCCATTGGGCTGTACGGTTTTGGCGCGGCCGCGCACATTCTCGCTCAGGTCGCGACCGAACACGAATCTGAAGTCTACGCATTCACGCGGCCAGGCGATGCGGCGGCTCAGGAATTCGCGCGCTCCCTTGGTGCCGTTTGGGCCGGCGGCTCCGACGAGACCCCGCCCAAGCAGCTCGATGCCGCGGTCATTTTCGCGCCCATCGGCGCTCTTGTTCCGGCAGCACTCAGAGCAGTGAAAAAGGGTGGACGCGTGGTCTGCGGGGGCATTCACATGTCGGACATTCCATCCTTTCCGTATGGTCTCCTCTGGGAAGAACGTCATGTGCTCTCGGTCGCCAACTTGACGCGGGCGGATGGCGACGAGTTTCTGCGCGCCGCACCCGACTTC
>DATCJI010000281.1:0-4258 GCA_036562835.1 Xanthobacteraceae bacterium
CCTTCTTGCCCTGCTGTCACGGCTGAGACGGTGCCAGATTATGTTAGCATGTGGTGCAAAGAAGAGAGCGAACGGCTTGGTCGTCGTGTCGATCCGTAGCGTCAGCTAGGTAAGCTCGTCTGCGCTCTCGACCATCTCGTCGAATACTACGGTGTCGCAATCGAAGGAGGTCTGGCGCGCGGGCAGATTCTGCCACCCTGACCGCTCGGTCCTCGTCGGCACGGCGATCGCTGGCTTCCGCTTGCGGCCATGGCTGCGCCAGGTCTTCAGATCTTTGTCGGGGATTGCGATGCGGCCTTTGATCATGACGCCAGAAATCTAGAAAGCCGTTGATCTGGCCCTGGTTCACATCAGCAGAACCGTCGTGAAAAGGGCCATGACCCCGCCGAGCAATAAGCCCGCGCCCAGCACACTGAAAATCATGAGAAGTGGGTGCACCACCCCAATGTATGCATACTGAGGGCCGAATGCAGGTGATCAGCATCTCAGCCTATGTGATGACGGTGCAGAAATAAGGGCGGCCTGCAGCCGCCCCCATTCCTACGGTGGTTCATCCCATAGCGCCCACTTGCTCAGTGTATGTGCCGGCTGCCGCCTGCCGGCCGATGCGGACGATCCGCTACCGGCCCGAGCTTAGCTTGAGCACAGCCTGAAGCACGATAATCTGCCCGCAGCGATGGGCGCAGCGCCCGGATGGCGTCAGCACATAGAACGCAAGCAGCAACTCGGCGCTCTTGCGCTGGCTCACTGACTACGCGGCAACGCGCTGGCCGGCCGATCATGCTGCAGGTCGGCGACCAAGCGGCACGCGCGGCTATCTGTTCGATTTCCTCGCAGCAGGCGGGCCTACCAGCGAGGAACGGCTTCGCAGTTGCTGGCGGAAGTCCGGGCCACGAACAGCAAGGACATGACCCGCGCTGCCGCGTAGAGCTCTGCGGCATGGAACTACGACCACGCACGGTAGAGACGCACGACGAGGCAGCGATCCAGCCGATCGATCAGCATCCGCAGTATGCGAAGCTGGCGGCCATGCGCCGGGCGATCCTCGAGACCTGTATCGATCTCGATCGCCCTAACTAACCGACGGCAGCATCAGTGCCTCTTCATCCGAGGCGCTTGTGGCCGAATCCCTCGGGGTCCAGCGTCTCGGCGAGCACCGATCGCACCAGCTCGTCGCCTTCAATGATGAGCACGTCCATATCTTTCTAACTGGCCAACGAAGCGGCAGATGCATCAATTTGTCCGGCTTCTGACCCGCGATACCGGTGTCCGTGTTGGGCATGCCTCTGCGCGAACGGCGGGACATTATTCAGAAGCGCCCGGCTCCGCTATTTCCGAAGAGGCGGGGCCGCGGGCCGCTATCAGCAACGCTGCCGTGGCCTATAACGAGATGTGCCTCGCAGACAACGCATCGCCTCACCCCACGAGGATGGAACGTATCCGTGCGGCGAGCATGTCCATTGCAAATGGTTTTGTCAGCACGTGCATGCCCGGTTCCAGATGGCCATTGCCAATGGCGGCGTTCTCGGCATAGCCGGTGATGAAGAGGACCTTCAGATCGGGACGGTTCGCCCGCGCAGCATCCGCCATCTGCCGGCCGTTGAGCCCACCAGGCAGGCCGACATCGGTGATGAGGAGATCGATGCGCACATCCGAGCGCAGCACCTTAAGTCCCGATATGGCATCGGACGCTTCGATGGCCGAATAACCTAGTTCGTCCAATACCTCTGCCACCAACATCCGCACGCTTGGTTCGTCATCGACGACCAGCACCGTCTCGCCCGCGCCGGCCTTAAGCGCCTGGTCCAACTGCGGAACGGCCTCCTCGTTCTCCGCCTCTCCCAGGTGCCGCGGCAGATAAAGATGCACGCTCGTGCCCTGGACAACTTCCGAATAAATGCGCACCTGGCCGGACGACTGCCGGGCAAAGCCGTAAATCATGGAGAGACCGAGCCCCGTTCCCTGACCGACCGGCTTCGTCGTGAAAAACGGGTCGAAGGCGCGGGCAAGAACCTCGGGCGTCATGCCTGTCCCGGTGTCGCTTACGCAAATGGCGACATACTGGCCCGGCTGCATGTCGCGCTGCCGTGCGCCGCGCTCATCGAGCCAGGAATTGGCAGTTTCGATGGTAATGCGTCCGCCGTTCGGCATTGCGTCACGCGCGTTGATGCAGAGATTAAGAAGAGCGTTCTCAAGCTGGTTCGGATCGCACAGTGTCGGCCACAGACCGATGGCAAGCACGGTCTCGACGTGCGTGGCCGGCCCAACCGTTCGCCGCACCAATTCTTCCATTGATGCGATCAGCTTGTTGACATTGATCGCTTTCGGTTCGAGGGACTGGCGGCGCGCAAAGGCGAGCAGCCGGTGCGTGAGCGCGGCGGCGCGCGCTGCTGCTCCCCTGGCGCTCGCGATGTAACGTCCGAAATCGTTGAACCGTCCTTGCGCCAGCCGCGCATCCATAAGCTCGAGGCTGCCGGAAATCCCCGTAAGCATATTGTTGAAATCGTGCGCGATGCCGCCGGTAAGATGTCCGATCGCTTCCATCTTCTGCGATTGCATCAGCTGCTCATGTGACTTCTCCAATTCCAGCTGCGTCTGGCGTCGTTCGGTGAGGTCGCGGGTTATTTTGGCAAAACCGAGAAGCTGCCCGTCAGTGTCACGAATGGCGTCGATAACGGCATTGGCCCAGAACAGCGTGCCATCCTTGCGGCAGCGCCATCCTTCCAACTCGTAGCGGCCATCGCGGGCTGCCCGCTCAAGCGCCCGCGCCGGCACTTCAGCCGCACGGTCTTCGGCCGTGTAGAACATCGAGAAATGCCGACCAATCACTTCTTCTTCGCTGTAGCCCTTGATGCGCGCCGCCCCCGTGTTCCAGTTCGTGATCACACCTTCCGGGTCGAGCATATAAATCGCGTAGTCGATCACGCCCTGCACGAGCAGGCGGAACTTCCGCTCGCTTTCCAGCGCGGCAATCTGTGCATTGTGCTGTTCCGTCATGTCGCGCGTGATCTTGGCGAAACCAACAAGCTTGCCGTCCTGACGGATCGGGTCGATCACAACCATTGCCCAGAAACGGCTGCCGTCTTTTCGCACTCGCCAGGCTTCAGCGGTAAAGCGCCCGGTTTCCGCAGCCTGAGCCAGGGCGGCTTTGGGGACGCCGGCGGTGCGATCCTCATCGGTATAGAAGCGCGAGAAATGCTCGCCAATGATTTCGGCGGCGGCGTAACCCTTGATGCGTTCGGCGCCTGGGTTCCAGCTCACGACATGCCCTTCGGGGTCGAGCATGAAGATCGCATAATCCACGACGCTGCGGATCAGGAGTTCGTGTAGATCGGCGGGCGGAAGCACTAAGCCGAGATCCTCAGCGGTTGTTCGGCTGATCAGATACGAGGTGTGCCGGCAAGGCGCCAGCGGGGATCTTCACAAGAGGGTGCCTCGGGGTGGCGCCCCGCGGTAAGGCGCGGGCCCGGTCTAGGCGGAAGCGCCCCGAGCGTCTCCGCCCATGGTGAGATTCCTGCGAAGAACATGAGGGTGCGAACAAAGCGGATGCGGGCACCGATTGGGGCACCGCAGCGGGCAAAGGTGTGTGCCGTGCTTGCCGTGAGCGGCTGATTTAACTCGTGCGCCAACATTGAAGCCATCTGGCCCGAAAGCACTGCGGAAGTCGTCGTCACCAGTCAGCAGATACCCGCGCTCAGCAGATTCCGCTTCCACAACGCCCACGTCCATTGGGCGCAGCTTCCCGATCACCGGCGTGGCGATGCATAAATCAAAATTTTCGCAGCGCGGTCGACCCGTTGATCCGCAAGGGCATTTCCATTCCAAAATTCTGGTGCGAAACGCCACCGCGGAGCGGCGGCCTGGAAATCGTTGGAGGGCGGTTCTTCGTGCCCACCTACTGGCTACCTTGATCAGGTTCCACCTCGACAACAATGCGATAACCGCTGCATCCGACGGCCTAATCACTGTTGGGTATCATCATCCACGTCAGCGAACAGATCTATCGGCGCTTTTGCGGAATCCGTTGCTGCCACCACCTGCGACCGGAACAGCCGGCGGGCCGCGACACAAGTGGTGGGTAAGACCAATTTACGTAGGTTCCATCGCCGTAACGGCGCGCCTCCAACGCAGCTGCAGAAGCAGCGGGATCAGGCCTAGCACGGCGATTACCGCCATCACCCACCACGCGACACGAAACGCCGCCATATAGGCCTCCGTTGAACCGGGTGATCCGATAATGGCGACGAAAATGGCGACG
>DATCJI010000305.1:0-2380 GCA_036562835.1 Xanthobacteraceae bacterium
GGCCGGAGGAACACGTGAACGTCAGTCACCATGCTTCACCCTCTCATCGCTGCGTTCAACACCGCCCGACCGCAAATTGGATAGGACAGGGACAATCCAGGACAGGGACAATCCCAGGGACAACGCTCCAGTGAATTCGTGGCTCCGTTGGTATGGGCCATTTGGAATCGGACACCCGCTTTACTCCGTCGCACGTCTCGCTGCGCTGCACTAACTGCCATCACGGGGCCGGGTAACATGGAGCGAGCCGCTCGCCGGAACGCAGGCCAAGCAGCGATCCCGCATCATCATTTACGACCATAATTCACGCGCTACGTATTGGCAGCCAAGGACCCAATCCCCTGCCGGAATGTTAAGCCCGAGGTGGAGTCGATCGAGGCCGGGATGGAAACACTCGAGGCATATCTCGAAAGGAAGCACGAGGAGCTTGCGTTACTGAACGGGTTCCTCGGCAGTCCTTTGAGGCTGCGGCACCCGAGCTCGATCGAGGAGGTGATCGAGCAGAAATTTCATCTTGCCGCATCGCTGAAGGCTGAGCATGAGCTGCACGATTGGGCGCTCACGGAAACTGCCTGGGCACATCAGGGCGGGCTACGCGCGGGGCCATTCGAGTTCAGGTATGACTATCAGCGCGCCGACCTCGAAGTGCGCGGCCCATCCTTTTACGAACTCGACAGTTCGGCGGGACCGAACGAGACAATCTATACGTCATCCGGCATGGCGGCGATCTCAACGCTGCTGCTGGCCTTCGTACGCTTGATGTCGGAGGCGGATGTCCTGGCATTACCTGGCTCCTACAGTGAAACGATAGAGCTAATCGAAAACTATACGCCTCAGTTGCGCCTCGTCCGGCTAAAACGCTCACCCTGCGAGGTCGCGCCTGGTGCCATCGGATCGCGGATTCTCCTCTTCGATTCATGTACGTCCGCCGGCGCATTCGAGGCGACCCTGCGTTGTGCAAAGCCGCAGCTCGACCTCGTTATTTTCGATACGACCTGCTTCTCAAGCGGCTCGGGGCGAATCCGCCGGGTTCTGAGCTGGGCACAACGGTGGGAAATTCCCATCGTGCTGGTGCGCAGCCATACCAAGCTCGATTCCCTCGGCCTGGAGTACGGGAGGCTCGGCTCCGCGGTGTTCGTAGCCGGCAAGAAACGCGCGACCGCACCGAAGCAGGAACGGCTTCAGGAACTCGCCATGGAAATGCGCAATGCCGTGCGGCTGTTCGGGGGCGCGGCATTGCCAGCGCATTTCCCACCTTACGTCGGAACGAGAGCCTACCGCACGCTGACAGACCAGCGGGTCGCGGCCATTTTGCGCAACAGCAGGCGGACAGCGCGCTATTTCGCGTCCGTGCTTCCCGGCTCGTCGGCGGAGCTGCATTTCGCTCATGGACTCTACGTCACGCTGGCGCCGAAGAGAACGCTAGACGAGAGACAGACGAAACAGGCCGCGGCGGACTTGTGCGATGACCTGAGAAAGGCCGGATTGCCGATGCGCCACGCGGGGAGCTTCGGTTTTGATTTCGGCGCGGCGGAATGGTTCCGAGACACGACCCGCAATCGCTATGTCCTCAGGATCGCGGTGCCCGACCTCCCGACGCTGCTTTGGGACCAAGTCGCCAGAGCCGTGGTCCAATGGTGGTCGGCGCATGAGGAGCAAGTGCTTCCTACTTCCGGTTTGCCTATGAATGCGTCCGTCTAGGCCGGCGGGCGGATGAGTTTGGATGCTGACCTTTCGCGGAGCACCAGAGTGATTCACGAGATCCTGCGTTGGGCTGCCTCGCTCGGCACAATGGGGGCCGGGCTGGTTCTGGCTGCGCGTGTGCGGCCGCGAACGACTGGCTGGGCTTTCGTGGTGCTGACCGGCGCATCGATAATCTGGATCGCCATCGGCTATCTCACCGCTGAATATGCACTGATGGTGCAAAACGTGGTGGTGACGCTCATCAATCTGTTCGGCATTTACCGGTGGCTGATATGGAAGGGGAAGGTCTGAAAAGCCATCGAATGTGCCGGTCAATCTCAGCTCACTGCTGTTTTTCCCAGAATGACAGCAGCCCCTGGGACGCCGAGCCGCCGATCACGCAAGGGATCCCGATCGCCACCTGGCCGAGCGCGGCGGCCGAGACGCAGCCGAGCGCCACCGCGCCCACTCCGACCTGCCCCCAGAAATCGAGATTGCGTCGCGCATCAGAGCCCTTGAGCTTCAGCTCCTCGACGGCGGCAAGCGCATCCTTGCGAACGGCGGTGAGCTGCACTGTGTCGGCAGCCTCGACCACCTCGCCCAGCGGCACTTTGATCGGCTCCGGCTGCGTAGCCAATTCGCTGCGGAGAAATTCACGCAAGCCCGTGTCGCGAACCGCGTAGCTCGCAAGCGTATA
>DATCJI010000445.1:0-5758 GCA_036562835.1 Xanthobacteraceae bacterium
ATTCAAGGGGGCAAGTCAGCCCAAGTTGGAGCACTCGCCAAAATTTTGGTGAAAGTGGCCGCTTCGTCTCTATCGTGTATCAATGTAGACAAAACACCGTCGGGACGGTCAGCACCGTCTGCGACCAGGACACGGCCACGCTGCGCTGACGATGCTGACGGCGCTGACGCAAACGTCGCTCTCAAGTCTTGTCTCTCACGTGATGGTGGCGCAATGATGCGCTTCCCATCATCGTGCCCGTGCCCGTCTGCCTGGTGACAACCTGCCGAGTGGCGGTTTCGGCAAGGAAAACGGAGATGGTCCGGACCCCTAGGCTCCTCGCACGGCGCTGTCCACAGGCCGTCACCCCCGGGGCGCCATAGCGCGCTTGATCGCGGGTCGCATCCCGTTAGCCTGATCGAGAAATTAGTCGATTCGGGCTTTGCTCGAAGGTTGATAGATTCGATCTAATATGCCTCCCGCTTCCAACATCCAACCGGTTCTACCACTCGGGGATCAGTCGAAAGACGTTTTGGCATGGGATCAAATTCTCACTGCCACCCTCGCCGATAGTAGCCGTATATCAGGATTTTTGGCGCAGGCCGAAGCCGCACTGCGAGCGCAACCAGGCGATGGCCTCATCTTGTTGCTCGCCACCACCGCTGCGCTCCTCGATCACAATCCCGCGCGGGCGCGGGTGTTCCTGAAGCGATTCTCCAAGCGTTATGTTGCAATAGCGTCTTACCAGCTGTTGCGCGCGCTGTTGCTTGCGGAAGAAAACAAGCTTGGACCAGCGCGTTCTGTGCTGGAAGACCATAACCTCACCAGTTCATTCGAGGCCCTGCAGGTCTTTCCCGGCGGCTGGATTCGGCGAGCTTGGCTCTTTAGACAATACGATCGCATCTTCGCAAGCAGCAAGGCCGGTTCCGGCAGGCGGGGGACGCGCAACGCCGCGCGACATGCGGCGCGAAATACCGTCAAGATCATCACTGGTGAGCGTCGGGGTAAGCGCCCGGTTGCTCCGGCCGCGGCGGCGGGCACCCCGGGGCTGCCGCTGATCGATATCGCTATCCCGTTTAGCGCCGAGCTCGACCTCGCGCCGCTCTTGACCGCCATGCAGCGAGCGCCGGAAAGCGATGGCGCATGGTACGGGCTGCGCGAACGTTTCGCCCATCTTGGCCTCGCGCAAGGCTTCGACGAGTTGATCTGCCTGCCGCATTTGCGCGACATCGAAACCTTCTGGTACCAGGTCGAAACCGTGCGCAAGGTGCTGAAGCAGTTTCGCGGCCGGGTGCTGCTGGCCGACGAGGTTGGACTCGGCAAAACCATCGAAGCTGGCATGGTGCTCAAGGAATATCTGCTGCGCGGCATGGTCGACAGCGCGCTCGTGCTCGCTCCGGCGCCGCTCGTAGGGCAATGGCGCGAGGAACTTGCGACGAAGTTCGACATTCCCTGCGCAACGACGCACGACGCGCTGCTGCGCACCGATCCGGACCGGTTCTGGAACCAAAAGTGTCTGATCGCTTCGCTCGCGCTGGCCCGTCGGAGCGAACATGCCGCGCGGCTGATCGGTCGCAACTTCGATCTGATCATCGTTGACGAGGCCCATCATCTGCGCGACCGCACGAGCCAGAGCTATAAATTGGTGGATGCGCTCAACAAGCGCTTTCTGCTTCTGCTGTCGGCGACGCCGGTGCAAAACGATATCACGGAACTCTACAACGTGCTGACGCTGCTCAAGCCGGGCATCTTCAAGACGCTGAAGGAATTTCGCCGTGATTATATGATGTCCGGCAAGCCCCGCCGCCCCGCCAATCCCGAGCGCCTGCGCGTCCTGATGCGCGATGCTATGGTCCGCAATACGCGCGCGGTGGTGGCGCTGAAGCTGCCGCGCCGACACGCCGTGACCATCCGGGTGGACGGCTCGGAGAGCGAGCGGGCGGCCTACCAGGAGCTCGCGACCGCGGCGCGCCGGTTCGCGCTCGAGGCTAGCGGGAGAAACCGGCTCGCGCTGCATCATCTGCTCGGCGCCGCCGGATCATCTCCGGCCGCGGCAGCCGTCGCCACCAGGCGCTTTGCCGACCGCCATGCCGGTGCGCCCAGCTGGCACGCGCTGGCGCAGCGCTGGGCCTGCCTCGGGAACGGCGGCAAGGAGGCGGCCCTGCTCGAGCTGCTGCGGCGCAATTCGGACGAAAAGAAACTGGTCTTTGTCCACTACCGGGAGACCCTCGACCACCTCGCTGATCTGTTGGCACAGGAGGGCATCGCCTTTGCACGCTTCGACGGCGGGCTGACCGGTCCCGACAAGGATGCGGCAATCGCCGCCTTCCGCGAAACGGTGCCGGTGCTGCTTTGCACCCAATCGGGCGGGGAGGGTCGCAACCTACAGTTCTGCAACACCCTGATCAATTTCGACGTGCCGTGGAATCCAATGGCGATCGAGCAGCGCATCGGACGCATCGACCGCATCGGTCAGCAGCGCGAGGTCTTCGTATTCAATCTCGTGACCCGCGGCACGCTGGAAGAACAAGTTCTGCAGCTCCTGGACGAGAAGATCTCCATGTTCGAGCTGGTGGTGGGTGAAGTGGGGGCGATCCTTGGGACCCTCGAGGAGGATCACGATTTCGCTGACCTGATGCTCGATGCCTGGCTTCGTACGACCGAAACAAGCCGCCACGAGGCGTTCGATGCGCTCGGTCATCGCCTGCACGAGGCAAAGCAACACCACGAGATCGTCAAGGCGCTGGACGAGTCGTTGTTCGGCGAAGACTTCGAAGCGGCATGAGACGGACTGAATGAGCGAACTGCGAAATTTCGTCGCCGATCTGCTGGAGCGCAAAGGAGCGGCGGTCGACGCCGCCGTGGACCCGAACGGGCTTGAGGTCCTCGCGCCGCCGTCGGTGCAGAAGGCGACCGGCTGGCCCGAGTTGACACGCCTCGGCTTCGGACGGGAGCGTCGCCATGGGGCCATCCCAATCGGGCTTGAGGACGACTGGCTCGACCGTTTCGGAGCGTTGCTTGGCGACGAGGGCCGCTGGAGCGAGCGGGAGGTGCGGCCGGCCATCGACGTTCGGGCACCAAGTGATCCCGAACGCGTGCTCGATCGCGCACTCGAGTTGCCCAACGCGGTCTGGCGCTTCCGGAGCATGACTGCGACCTGGACGCGTTGTTTGCTGCTAACCTTCCGCTACACGGCCGTGTCAGACGAAAAGCGCGAGGGACTGGTCTGGCTGGGCTTGAACCTCGGCACCGGTGCAGTCATCAGCGACATCCTGACGAATCTGCGGCCGGCGCTCGCGAGAATGCCCGACTGGCGTGCGCCCGATCAGGCGACGCGGCGTGCAGCGGGCCCAGGATGGAGCGTGGCGGCCCTGGAGACGCGGGTGCGTCCATTGCTCGATCAGCAGGTGCGCGACGGCATCGAGCCGTTTCTGACCGCCATGCGCCGCCGCCTTGAGCGCGACCGCAAGCGCGTGCATGCCTATCACGACGACCTGCGCAGCGCGGCAGTCAAGCGGCTTGCAGCTTCGGCTCGTGCAGGAGGAGACCGGGCTGACGCCGAGCGGCGGCGCGACACTCTGCGGGTCGAGGCGATCGAGCGCGAATATCGCGCCAAGCTCGACGATCTGCGCCACAACTACGCCCTTCGCGTCACCGTCGAATGGGTCCAGGCGCTGGAACTCTACGTGCCGGTGCAGCGCCTCGATGTACTAATCCGCCGTCGCAAAGGCGAGCGCGTAGTCCAGCTAGACTGGCATCCGCTGGTCAAGGCGGCAGAGCCGCCGCTCTGCGAGGCTGGATTCGGCCGCGATCGTGTCCGTCTGGTCTGCGACGAAAAACTGCATCTCACTGACGTCGGGGGCCAAGATGCCTGCCCTTCTTGTGGTAAGCCATTTTGCCGCGCTTGCTATCCGGCAGTCTGCCCGCATTGTAGGCGAGCGATCCAAGCCGGGCACGTCCACTCTCAACATCTTACGAGCGAAGAGAGGGACACGCACGCGACCACCTGACCCCGACTGGCAATTGCGCACTCAAGAGTGCGTCTGACGCGGTGGCAAGTGAGGACTTGCCGATCCACTTCACGCGTCGTGGTCCTGGCACGGACCGGCCGTTTCCTCGCGCACCAGGTCCCGATAAATTCCCGCCCTCGTGCAGCCAAAGGCGAGCGGGCAGCCCGAGAAACGTCACTGCGGTGATCGACAAGATTGCCGCAATGACGCGAATTGCTGTCGTGGTTCCAGCATTGCTGTTGACGGCGTGCAGCGATGAAGTTGCGGTGCCTGTGTCGCGCACGAACGGTTGGAAGATAGCTCACAGCCCCAACATGCCGGCATCAATGTCCGGCACCGAGGGCATTGGTAATTCGACTTCCCAAGCCGAAATGGCGTGCACGACGCCCGGACAAACCATTCCGGCGAGACTCATCGTAGCAACCGCCGCAACAATCAATCTCGGTTGTCCGCGATCTCGCGCCTGAGCGCGGCAATGTCATTGAGACAATAGTAGCGGGGGGATCCAGTTAGGAGTTTGCGCCGGCGCCACTCGCTCAAGACGCGACTCACGTTTTCACGTGCCACGCCGGCCATTGCCGCAAGATCGGCCAAACTGACCTTCTCGTGAAGCAGAATTTGACCGCAAGCGGAAGGCGTTCCGATATATTCCGCAAGCTCGACCAAGGCGCGCGCCACGCGTCCCTTCACCGTCAGGAAGCTCGTGGCTGCTAAAGCGTCATCAGCTTGCCGTAACCGGAAAGCCAGCATTGCCAGGAGTGCCTCGTTGGCGTGGGGATGCGTGGCCATGAATTTCGCGAAGGCGTCCCGGCTAGTGAATCGGAGCAAACAGTCGCTTAGCGCGATAACCGATGCCGAGCGCGGGCGACCGTCGATCATCGAGAGCTCGCCGACGACCGCACCGGGGCCAAGAATGGCGATGGTCCGCTCTTCCCCCCGCGCCGATGTCACGATTACCTTAAGCAGCCCTTTGTCCAGAAGGTAGCAACCATCGCCCGGCTGCCCGGCAGCGAACAGCATCTGGCCGGCTTTGAGCCCTTGTGGCCGAGCCTCAACAAAAAGCTGCCGGGAAAGCGCTTCCGGCACACTCGCGACTCGTTCCCTAACTACTGCATTGGTCGCCATCTAAAACGGCCGTCGCGGCGGAATGAACCTGATGAACATAACCAAATGGCCCCAGGCCGGTTCCAGGATACCGCCATAAGAGCAACCCGCAGAGTGGCTTTTTCCAGACGAGCTTAACGCGAATGGACAAAAAATATAATTTTATCAATGGGCTGCCGTTCGTTAGGTAGCGGCAGCGCCCGCGTTAAGGATGCCGTCCCCTCGATGCACTTGGAATCCCCAGCTTGAGACCCGGACGGCGGCGAGGTCAGTCGGCCGACGGCGGCACGGGCTGCGTTTCGAGGTGTCCTCGCTACCGCCCCCAGGCGAGCACCAAAAACTATCCAGATTGTGATTCTGATCAATGCGCAGTCGATTTTCGCTCGTTATACTTTATACGAGCCGGCCCCACCTCGCGATCGCGAATAGGCGTCGCGATCGCAGATGACCGCAGCTCGATGCGTTCGGCGGTGCGCATCGGGGTGCGGCCACGCCGGCCACACCACGACAGTAAGGAGTAACCAAAATGAAAAAGGGAACAGCGTCACGCGTTCTGTCCAGCTCGGAACTGGATCAGGTGCATGGTGGCAAGATCAGCCACGAGAACAACGGAGGACAGACGCCCGGTGGCAATGCGTTTGGCGTTCCGCACCAAAACCCCGCTG
>DATCJI010000519.1:0-3970 GCA_036562835.1 Xanthobacteraceae bacterium
TCGCTTGATGAGCCCATGGCAAACTCGTCATTGTTGAGCTTGCCGAGCATGACTGCACCGTCGCGCCACAGATTGGCGCTCACCGTCGACTCGTAGGTGGGAACGAAGCTGTCCAGAATATGCGAGCACGCGGTCGTGCGCACACCCTTCGTGGCAAACATGTCCTTGAGGGCGAGCGGTAGTCCCTCAAGCGGCCGCGGCCTACCGCTGCTCAGAAGCGCATCGGAATCGGCAGCCATGGCGCGCGCCTGATCGGGCGTCTCGAGCACAAAGGCGTTGAGCACCCGCGCCGCCTCCATCTGCTGCAAATGCGCTTCGACGAGCTCGCGCGCGGAAAATTCACGGCGCTGCAGGCCCGCCCGCGCCTGCGCAAGCGTGAGCGCCGTGAGCTCAGCCATGTGCAAAACCAGCGCGACTCATTCAACGACTTTCGGCACCAGGAAAAAGCCGTCTTCTGTTGCCGGTGCGTTACGCAGCACCTGATCCTGGATTTCGCCGTCTGTGACTTTGTCCGCACGTTTCTTCAGCTCCATCGGAACGATGGATGTAACGGGCTCGACCCCGCGCACGTCCACCTCGGACAACTGCTCGACGAAGTTCAGAATCGCGTTGAGCTCGCCCTGCAGATGTTCGATGTCCTCTTCGCGAACGGAAATGCGCGCGAGATGGGCGATGCGGCGCACCGTATCGGCGTCAATAGACAAGCTGAAAATCCGTATGCGAATCTCGGTCGCGCTGCGCGCCTATAGCAGAGCGAATTTCACGTCGCCAACGGCGCTGCGCCAGCTTGCAGGGCTGGTTGCGGAACGCGATATAACGGGCATGGATGCGCCAAACCCCTCGGCAGTCCCGGGACTTGCGACACATGCACCCATGCACATCGCCGCCGTCGGGCTTAGAGTGCGAGACCTCACTCGTCTCGTTCATTTCTATCGGGAGGCGATTGGCCTTGAGCTATTGAGCGATGATGGCCGACGTGCGGTTCTCGGCGCCGGCGACACGGGTTTCCTGCATCTGGAGCATGCGCCGGACGCGATGCCGGACGATCCGCATAGTGCTGGCCTTTATCACACCGCCTTCCTGATGCCCACGCGCGCCGATCTCGCGCGCTGGCTGGAGCACGCCGCCAACCGCAATATAGGCCTCACAGGAGCTTCGGATCATTCGGTAAGCGAAGCGCTCTATCTCAATGACGCCGAGGGAAACGGAATCGAAGTCTATGGCGACAGGCCGGCCGAGAGCTGGCGTTGGAACCATAACCAGGTCGACATGCTCACGAAGCGGCTCGACCTCGATGACCTCTTGCGTGACGCGGTGCCAGCAAACCGGAGCGGCACTGCGCCCGAAGGACTGCGCATCGGCCATGTGCATCTGCGCGTCAGCGATTTGGCTGCCGCGGAGAAATTCTGGAGCGACGTGATCGGGCTCGACATTACGCGTCGGGCTCAGGGGGCGCTGTTCATGTCGTCCGGCAGCTATCACCACCACATCGCGTGCAATGTCTGGCAGAGCCAGGGTGCCGGCAAGCGCGACCCCGGCCGGGCGGGTTTGTCGTGGATTGCGCTGGACGCAACGGAAGCCGCCATCGCTGCGCTGAAGACGCGAATGCGCCAGATCGGCGCGCCGATAAAGCCTGGTGCAGATCACGTCGAAACGGCAGACCCATGGGGTACGACCGTACGCGTGCGCGGGCCATCTTAGCTTGCATGAGCCAGGCGACGTCCTACCCGCGTATCACTTCGCTCATGCGGGCTACGGCTCTGGCTCTAAAATCGGCAGTCATCCCGGTGTTGCACTTTGGCCACGCTTCCCAGTCCCGCGCACGCCCATTTGACGAACGACTTCTCGGCTTTTCGCGTTAATATGGCTGCGGCCGCGCTCAAGGCCTCATCGTGCCGGGCGTGACCGGGCTTACAGGGAGAAACGCCATGGCCCAGGTGCATGCTTTGACCGGAGCGGCAGAGCGGGCAGAGCCGGTTATCCGCAAAATCAGCGTCGGCGATTTGAAGGACGCCCTTGCCCGCGGATACTCGGATTTTTCAGAAATGCCGACTCACGCCGTCTTCCTTTGCCTTATCTACCCGGTGATCGGTCTGATACTGGCCCGCGCCATTCTGGGCTACGACATTCTGCCGCTTCTCTTTCCGCTCGCCGCGGGATTCGCGCTCGTCGGGCCGTTCGCCGCACTCGGATTTTATGAATTGAGCAGGCGCCGGGAACAGGGTCTCGGCGTTTCTTGGGAAAACGCGTTCGACGTGCTGCATTCTCCTTCCCGCGGCGCCATCGCCGCCCTCGCGCTTTTGCTCCTGATCGTGTTTTGTCTCTGGATTGCGGTCGCCCAAGCGATCTACATCGCCACCTTTGGCTATGAGCCTGCGGCTTCCATCCCGGACTTTCTGCGCCAGGTATTTGCTACACGGGCGGGCTGGACGCTGATCATCGTGGGCAACGCGGTCGGATTCCTGTTCGCGCTTGCGGTTTTGAGCATCAGCGTAGTTTCATTTCCGCTGCTGCTCGACCGGGATGTCGGTGCCGTCGATGCGGTGCTCACCTCCATGCGCGCAGTCGCCGCAAACCCTGTGCCGATGGCGATGTGGGGGTTGATCGTCGCCGGCTTACTGCTGCTCGGCTCGATACCCTTCTTCTTCGGACTGGCGGTGGTCGTTCCGGTGCTCGGTCACGCTACTTGGCACCTTTATCGCAAGGCGGTCGAGCCGGATCTGACGCCGCGAGGTGAGCAGCCCCTGCCGCCTAAAACCGGGCGCCGGGGTTACGCTGCCCAGTTTCCAGCAGCGCTTTTCGGCGGCAAGGACCGCGCGTAATAAATCTCAGGCCGTCATTCCGGCGGAGGCCGCACTGGAATCCATATTCCAGAGTTTTGTGGTTGTGGATTCGGGGCTCACCGCTTCGCTTCGCGGCGCTCCGGAATGACAGTATTGGTTAACCGGGTGAGGCAGGTCGCTTCCCGGCTTTGGCTCCAATCCGAGAACGCGCAATATTCCGAGCGCGGGGCACAGCTCGATCGCATTGCGCGTGCATGCATTGAGCACCGGCGGCGTGACCCAGCCGAAATCTCCATCCGACAACCGCTGCGACCAGCAAGAAATGGCCGCGCACCGCGCGCGACTCCGCGCAATTGCCTCCTCATACGAGCACCTGAGAAAGAGATCCGTGGCGATGCGCGCTTCCCACGGCTTGCGGCTTTCTCGCCAGTCGTTCGCCGCAGCGGTCTGGTCCAAGTGGGTGATGTGATCTTCCTCTGTACGCTCGATGACGCAGCGCTCCCCTGCCCGGCAGCCCACGAGGGTAAAAATGACCGGGCGCGCCAGGGATGCGGTCTCAAGCCGGCGCCTTGCCTCCGGAAAATCCGCACAGCATTCGAATACCTCACGTAACAGATGATCCGGCGGATAGGCGCGCAAGCGCCAAGTGCCGGCCAGATTGGCTGCGATGTCATAGGGGCGCAGCCAGGGACGTTCCGTTCGCCTTCGAAGCGGTGCCTGATTGATGGCGGCTGCAAATCGGCCGGGCGCCGTAGCGGTCAATACCCCGGCATATCCCGGCCAGCTGACATTGAAATACTCCCCGGCTGGTCCGCGCGTGTGCACGATTTCGAGATGCTGCCCAAGCCCCGAAAACGGCCAATCCAAGGTGCGCGCCAGCCACGGCACTCCATCCTCATCTCGCGCAAGGGCAGTGCACCCCCATTGGTAGGTGCCATTGAGGAACCAGACCCCGGAAAACCCAAGGGCGGCCGCAATGGCCTCAAGTTCCGGAACGTATGGAGATGACGAGCGCCTGAGCCAGCTCCGCGTCAGCACATCCATTGCGGGCAGCAACAGACGAATGCTCGCCGGTAACCACGCGAGGCAATCGTCGCGAAGCGCCCGCGCGCGCGCCGGCGCATCGAGCACGTGCCGCACTTGCCCTTTTTCACGAAGATCGATCAGCGGAATGGAAGGAAGGCTGT
>DATCJI010000483.1:0-3607 GCA_036562835.1 Xanthobacteraceae bacterium
TTCCCGCCGGTGCTAAATTCAAAATTGGTAAAGCCCGTGATGTTGGCACCGGGACGCGCAAGGCTGTCCACAAAGCCCAACCCGACCGGATCGGACACATTTACAAATACAAGCGGGATATTGGATGTCGCCAGCGCCAAAGGCCCCAGCGTGAGCGAGTTGGTCGCGACGATGACATCGGGCGCAAGGTTTACAAGTTCCTTCGCCTGGGCGCGTACACGGTCCGGATCAAGGTTGCTCCAACGCACGTCAAGACGCAGGTTACTGCCGTCCACCCAGCCGAGCTCATTGAGTCTTTGTCGAAACGCCGCGACAATGGGCTGCCACTGTGGATCACCATCAATGTAGGACATTAAGACCGCGACGTGCTTCGCCCGCTCGTTCAGCTGCGCACGCACCGCAAGCGGCCATCCGATTGTTGCGGCACCAAGAACGGTGATGAACTCGCGTCGCTGCATGAACCACCCTTCTGTCAGGAAGGGCATGTCAGGAAGGGCAAAGTTCATGGCAGTGCGAGCACGGCGGTTGCGGTTTACCGTGTTCGTGTAACGCACAATCTCTTTCAAGCCGGTGCGGCTTTTCCATGCACAGCGGACATTGTTGGCGACCACCATGCAGGTGCGCCAACAATGTCCAGATCCGGAGCAACGGGATACGTCAACCCTTCGTCACGACGGGCGGGGGGGCCTTACCCTTGCCTTTGCCGATGCCGGCGCAGCCAGCAACGCTTACCGCAACGAGAGTTGCAACGAACGCAATGAGTACTTTCTTCATTGGAGTTCCCCTTTCTTCACGCCACGCGATGCACACTTCGTGCCTCGCTGTCCCGTTGGTCGCTCGCCGCCGTCAATGCGTTCACTGCCTCCGCAGGCAGTGGGGCAATTCAAAGGAGACTGTGTCCTTGGGGACACACTTAGGCGCCCCTTCGTTCAAAACTCGCGTAAAACTCAACTGAAAAGGCGCTCCGGCGGTGGCACAAAAACAAAGCAGCCCCGGTGGATGTACCAGCCGGAGCCGCTTCGCACTCAAGCGTCTACTGCTTCTCCAGAATGGCGGTAAGCGAGCCGTTCTTGAATTTGAGCACGCGACCGTCGGCGTAGATCAGCTGTTCTTCGAGGCTGTCGTGGGTCACGCGAGATATGGTGCGCGCGGGCTTGCCCCAGCAGGTCTCCATGGCTTGCGGTGCGGTCATGCCAATCCTGGGCTGACCCCGCTTCTCACAGTCGGCAGCGGCGGACTTCTCCGCCGAGGCTGAGGGCTGTCCTGGTATTGCGTCCTGCGTCCACGCGGTACTTGTCCTTAAGCCAATCATTGTGATCGCGATGATGAGGGGGCGGTTCATGACTTCCTTCATCTCGTAGCGCGATTCCGTCGTCGCTCTCGCTCCGAGCCGCGTTGGCGGCGCAGCGGGGCTCTGCTTTTGATTGTACTCCAATCAATCGTCGCCAGTTCTTCTTTCATCCACCGCCAGAACGCCTGAACCTGTGCGCGATCTCGCGCTGTGCGCGGGCAGACGAAATGCCACGCGCGGCCCGCCGGGAGGGCGAGCGCAACGGGGATCACGAGGCGTCCCGTGCGCAGGTCGTCATACGCGAGGAGATCGTGCGCGAGCAGCACGCCTGCGCCCTCGCTAGCCGCCCCGAGCGCGTGATCGGCGCTGTTGAAGCGCAGGCCATGGCTGACATCGACATCCTCCATCCCGGCCGCCGCGAACCAATCGGCCCAGGTCGGAATGCCGGCTCGATTGGCCAGGGCATCGTCATGAATGAGCGGGGCGCGGGCGAGCGCCTGCGGTGTTGACAGCGCGCCAAGCCGCTCGATGAGTCGCGGGCTGCACACCGGCACAAAGCACATATCGACGAGCTTCTCGGCCACGAGAGTCGGATCGACGCTGGAGCCAAGGGGCATATAACGCACTGCCACATCCACTCCGTCAGTGGTGAAATTCGCATTGGTGAGCGAGGAGGAGATGCGCACGTCAATGTCCGGATGGGCGGCGGCAAAGCGGTAGAGGCGCGGCGCCAGCCATTTTGACGTGAGGCCTGGCGACGAGCTGACCACCAGCACGCGGTCGGTGCCCGCGTCCTTGAGCCCGGCCAGCGCCTGGCGAATGTGCAGAAAGCCTGTCTGCAGATGCGGGAGCAGGAGCTTGCCCGCAGGCGTGAGCGCGATCGCCCGCGTGTGGCGCTCGAAGAGCTTCATGCCGAGCAGGGCCTCCAGGCCGCGGATCTGATGACTGATCGCGCCCGGACTGACGCTGAGCTCGTCCGCCGCCCTGGTGAGACTCAGGTGCCGCGCGGCCGCCTCGAAGGCGCGCAATGCGTTCAGCGGCGGCACCTGATGCATGAGAAAATCTCAATCGTAGAACGAGAGCTTATCCTTTGTCACACGCCACCGGCCGGGTCAATTTAAGATCAACACTCGTGGCACATGAGAAATGCTCAATCACCCTCGGGGAGCCCAGACATGCGCCTGAAATCGAATAACCACCGCAGAGATCACTGCTACCGGCAAATTGCCGCGGCGCCGATTGCACGCCGCGACAAGGAGCCCGGCTTCTTCGGCCGACTCTATGCCGCGTTCATGGAAAGCCGCCAGAATGAGGCGAACCGGCAAATCGCGCGCCTGCTCAGCCAATCCGGCGGACGCCTGACCGATGACATGAAACGGCGATTTTCCGAGCACCTGATCGGCAAAGGCAGCTTGTTCAATTAGCGGCACGCCCGCTCGCCGGAAGCCCGAGGATCCAGCCCTCGACCTCAGCACGAGCGCGTTCGGGCGCAGTCAGCTCCGGCGCGAAGTACGCAGCAAGATTGCCATGGCGATTAGCGCGAGCGAGCGAGACCGCGATGCAGTAGGCGTCGTGCTGGTCGCGGGTGCGCGTCTCGGGCGGTACCTCGCGGTTCCAGAGCGACGGATAGGCTTCGGCAATCACCGAACGCCCCGCCGGAATGGTCCAGCCGTCGAACGGCCAGAAATGCACGCGTGTGCCGAGTTGCTGCCTCAGATACCGCAGCCACGGAAGCCCGGCATGGGTGGATTTCGCCACTGAGCCCGGGAAGTCGAAATGAAACACGGATTTTGCGCGAGCGCGCTCATCCACAAGGCGGCGCCAGCGCGAATTCCCCATGCGCGCAGCGCCGTTTCCGCATACGCCTTCGCGCACGAAATCCACATAGGTGTGCGGCGCATCTGTCGGCCAATGCCGCTTGAAGTCGTCGAGAAACGACTGCCAGTCGGGCTTGAGCCCGTGCGCTTCGAAATAACGGAGCGGAAACGAAAAGGCGTGATCGATGCCTACCAGCATTGGCGCGCCGGCGCCCAACTGGGTCACGAGCCATTCAGCAATGGCGCGGCGGGTCCAGTATTTACGTGGACTTTCAGGTGGGAGCACCTCGGCGGGCATCGGGCCGGGCGACGCCACGTAGATGCGCAGACCGGGCAGGTTCGACTCCGCCGTCTGCGCGCCCGAGTAATCGATCCCGATCACCCGGGCGAACCGTGGGCTCAACCCACGCCCTCGCGCGCCTCCGCCGCGATCACCGCGCCCTCACTTTGCAGGGCGCTGATCTCGTCATCAGTGAAGCCGTGCTCGCGCAGCACCTCG
>DATCJI010000485.1:0-13340 GCA_036562835.1 Xanthobacteraceae bacterium
GTGTTCCACGCTCATGCCGTGGCGCGGGTGGCTCGCCCACGCAGGATGTTGGTCGTTATGGCGGCCTTTGCCCCTCTCGGGCCGCCACAAGCCGCTTGATCCGTTGGGCGACGAGCTGGGGCTCGTATGGCCTCACAAGGATCGGTCCCTGCTCGCATAGCTTTCCCGCTGCATGGGCGGCGCGCTCGGGCGTGCCAGCGAACATGATCTCTACGTCCGGGCGCACCGAACGCGCCCATGATGCGAACGCGAAGCCGTTCAGCTCTCCCGACAACTCGATGTCGGTCAGCATCACATCGATTTTGACGTCCCACTTCTGCAAGATGGTCTTTGCTTCATCCGTGCTTGCCGCTTCGAGTACGCGGTACCCATCTTCGCGCAGATACTCGCAGAGCGGCATGCGGAACAGAGCATCATTGTCCAGGACGAGGATGGTTTCGTCCGGTGTAAACCTGATCCTCTCGGCAGGTGCGCTCATGCAGCCCCGCTGTCCTCACGGCCGAGGATGGTCCGCTCTCGACGCTCGATCGCCTCGTCGGCATTAGCCGCCTCGAACACCTCAAGCCCGCTCTGGCGCAGCTCGTCGGCAAGCATCACCCGCACGACAACCTCATCCTCGACCAGGAGCACCTTGCATGTGCTGGGCGGTAGGCGAGACGGTGAGGCTGCGCTGTGCATGAGGACACCGCTGCATCAAGTATCTCGCCTGGGGAAGGTTCCTTCTGCGCTGGCGTGGACGCGCGCACGCGCGTGATCGCCTCGACGCGGGATTTACCGGGACGGGTTTAGGCCATAATTTGCGGGTTAATTGCACCGCCGCCCCTCCATCGAGCCAAGAATTCGCAATGAAGTGCTTCGTTTGCGGTTCAGAAATGCGCTTGGACCAGACAGCCGGAGAAGAGAGCGACTCCGTGTCCGGGCTCGAGCACCGCACTTTCAGATGCCCGTCCTGTGGAGACGTTGAGCAGCGACTTGTATTCAGGGCGGAACGCGATGCACATGCGGCGAGCCCAGGCGCCCCCGTTCAATCCTCCGCCATTGAGTCCTGTTCAACGGACCAGCAGCCTGCTGCATTCGCTGCCGTTCGTCAGCCACTGAAAAAGCTATCCGGCATTTACACCCGATTGAGACGCCTGCTTCCTTTCAGGCGTGAGATTGCTGTTCCAGCGCGCTCTGCTGCCACGATGCTTGCGACAGACCAGCAATCAACAGGCGCTGTAGAATCTGTCCCGCCGGGTCCAGGTACCCCACCCACATCGCCGCATTCGGCTGAACGGGAAGTCGGCTTCATTGAAGCAGACGACAAACTGGATGAGTGCGAGGTGCTTCTCAAGCGTGCGATCGAGATGGTGCACGCGCCTGCCGGCTCTCCTGAACCCGCAATAGAAACGGATCTAAACTGCGAGCCCCGGATTGAACGAGCAATCGAAATCGCGTCGGAGCCCGCTGCCGCTCCGGAAATCGTAGTACAGCCCGAGATCAAGCCAGTTGCCACAAAGCCAGAACCGCCTACCAGGAAACCAGTTGTCGTGGAGATTCACTACGACGCTGTAAAGGCGAAGTACGCGGCAAAAGACAGCACGACGGGTTTGCTGGTTTTGCGTCATGAGGACAGAACGCGGCTGAAAGGCATGTGTGAGCGGATGGGCTGGCAGGTTCTTGACCGTCCAGCAGGAGCCTGAATGCCGATAGATGCCCCTGTCAGGGCCATTGCCAAAACGATTGCCATTGTTGTTTCAGGAGCAGTCAGTTCCTGTGACGCCTGAAGTGCCAGGACGGAACTTTCCTTCTGGTTTTGGTTGGCCGAGGGTGTAGAATTGATCTTGCCGATACCCGCAATCATCGCTTCGTAGAAAGCCGCTGCTGCCAAGTGTTTCGTGGCCGGAAGCTCTCTGCTGTAATGCTGTTGGCAAATCGTGTGGCGGCTGTCGCCGCTCATGATGCCATTCGGCTCGCGCCGCTTGCCGCAGTTCATCTCTCGGCTCTCGCTGTGCTGCTCTGGTCCGAGCACGAGCCTGATGCGCGGGCAATTTTTCTGCTGACATGGGGCTTTCTCAATTTTTTCTGGCTTGTTTGTTTGCGGCGCCCCTTGATCTCCGCGGCTCTTTCGCTGGCTCTGATCTCCATTCTCATTGTGCTGTCCCAGTTCAAGCACAGCATTCTCATGTTCACGGCCGACTTCGTGGACATCATGCTCGTCGATGCCGGTACGCTCTCGTTTCTCACGAGAATTGTCCCGGGGCTTGCCTGGAAAATGACGGTTGCCGTACCGGCAATAATTCTGCTGTTGATACTGCTGTGGCGCTTTGATCCTTTGCGAATTCGCCGTCCTATTGCCATTGCCGGATCACTCGTTTGCCTGGTTGCGCTCGTCGGCGTCTCATTCGCCGTCCCCGCCGACCGCGAGGATGAGTTCTATCGACACCAATACGTTTCAAAGTTTGTGCGATCGGGCGCAGTCGCCGTCATCGATCTGATGACGCGGGGCATTCTGGAAGCCGATGCAACATCTTTCGGGGGGCCCAATCTCGCCAGGGTCGAACGTTGCGATGCCGGACGCAAGCCCCCCCACATCGTCCTGATATTCGACGAATCGAGCTTTAATGCCGGCATGCTGCCGAACGTCATCCTGCCCCCGAATTATGCCGAGCGCTTCCGCTCCTGGGACGGGAAAATGCGCTCACTGCTTGTGGAGGGAGCCGGTGGCCCGAGCTGGTATACCGAATATAACGTGCTCGCGGGGCTTTCCGTGCGCTCATACGGGCGCTTCGCCGATTCTGTAACCCGGCTTGCTGCTCGTCATGTCAAACGCGGATTGCCGCATGTGCTGCGCAACTGCGGCTACTCCACCTACAGCCTGTATTCCTGGTTCGGAGCCTTCGCGGACGCCCGCGGCTTCCATACCGCCGCAGGCATCGAGCATTTTCTCGACGTGGAGCAATTGGCAACCGAAGACACCGCTATGGACAGCGTCTTCTATGATCGTGCAAGGCGCGTCCTCGTACAGGAGCAGGAGAAGGGACCAGTTTTCCTGTTTGTCTATCTTGCGATGAACCACTTCCCCTGGGACTACCGGTATCGTCCCGATCTTCTGCCGGAATGGAGAAATCCCGGGAATCCATTCGAGATCGACGAATATTTGCGCCGACAGGAGCTCAGCGTCCGTGATTACAGCGAATTCAAAGCGATGCTCGCGCGCGAGTTCAAAGGCCAGCAGTTCCTGCTGGTTCGCTTCGGAGATCATCAACCCTTCTTTGCGAAAAGATTCCTTGAGCCTGGCCTTGATCCATCCGGGATAGGCCAACGCATCAACGAGCATGATGCGCGCTATTTCACTACCTACTACGCGTTGGAGGGGGTGAATTTCCAGCCCTTGAACGCCTCCTCCGCTCTCGAAACACTCGATGCGCCCTACCTGCCGCTGGTCATCCTGGAGAGTGCCGGCGTCCCGCTGGATGCAACGTTTGCCGAGCAGAAGAAAATTCTCGAACGTTGCCATGGCCTGTTCTACTCATGTGCAGACGGCGCAGAGGCGCGGCGATTCAATCGTCTTCTCTTGGAAGCCGGACTGATCGAGGGATTTTGATAGTTGAAAACACCAGCGCGCCGCTGACTGACGTGTGCTCTCTGACATGGCCCCATGCAAATGCGCTCTCTCGGCGCGAACGTAGTCTCCATCGCGAGTTGCAGGTCGCCAGCGAGACCGCCGCCGAGGCTGCCGTCCGATGCGATGGTGCGTCGACTTAAGAAGCGTTCTACGAATTAAGCAAACGGTGGGAGTAGTGTGAAACACGGTTTCCCACACGCGCATAGCCGCGGCTCCAGCCCTGGCGCCTGCGCGCGTGGTAAGGTCAGGGCATGCCCTCCAATAACGAAGTCACCATCGCCAGAGCCGCACTCAAGCGCGCAGCGGCCAAGACGGCAGGGGAACAACATGACGAGCGCGATCTGGCGTTGCTCTATATGGAAGATGAGCGCTTCGCCATCGAGACGCCGGCCACAGTGACGAGGCTGAAGGCTGCGGGACATTGGGCAGGCATGATTGCGGTGCGAGCACTGGAGCTGCAGCGCGTGATCTCCGCATTGCCGGCCACCAAGGAGGTGACCCTATTCTATTCCAACGGGTGGCTCCTCGTGGGCGACGAAAGGCTGACAGCAAGAGTGGTAGACGGCGTCTGAAAGCCATCCCGGGTTTCGCTGCTCTCAATCAGGACTTCGAAGGCCCCCCTTGTCCTCGATGAAGGTCGCAATTGAGCCCACTCCTTCACCGGTGCGCAGGTTGGTGAAGATAAAGGGACGAATGCCGCGCATTTTTTTTGCATCGCGCTCCATCACTTCGAGGGATGCGCCGACATAGGGCGCGAGATCGATTTTGTTGATCACCAGTAGATCGGAGCGGGTAATGCCAGGCCCGCCTTTTTGCGGGATCTTGTCGCCGGCCGCGACGTCGATGACGTAGATCGTGAGGTCGGCAAGCTCGGGCGAGAAGGTAGCGGCAAGATTGTCGCCGCCCGATTCGATGAGCACGAGGTCCAGCGCCGGAAACTTCTTCTGCATCTCGGCGACGGCGCTGAGATTGATCGAGGCATCCTCGCGGATGGCGGTATGCGGGCAGCCGCCCGTCTCGACTCCGGCAATGCGCTCGGGCGCAAGCGCGCCGGAGCGCACGAGGAACTCGGCGTCCCACTTGGTATAGATGTCGTTGGTGATCGCGGCGATCTCATAGCGATCGCGCAGGCGTTTACAGAGCGCATCCATGAGCGCGGTCTTGCCCGACCCGACCGGCCCACCGACTCCGACACGCAGCGCACCATGAGAGCCGATTTTCATGATCTGAAAAGGCGTGTGTATTGGGCTTCGTGGTGCATGGAGGCTAGATCGGCACGAAAGGCGATGGTGCCGATGTCGTCAAGGGAAGTGGAGGAGGCGCGCTCGGCGGTCGCGAGCACCATCAGGTCCAGCTGCGCGAGCAGGCGCTGCCCTTGCGTCTGACCGAGCGGAATGAGGCGCACGCCCGCGGAAACCAGATTGGCGGCATAGGCCTGCAGCATGCAGGCGAGCGCCGGTTTTTCCGGAATGCCGTGCCCAGCGCACGCGAGTGCGACGGCGATGGGCAATGCGATCTCGCCATCGACGTGACCGAGCGCCTCTGCGGGCCAAGCCGAGCGGACCGTGTCGTAGAAGGCGCGCCCCTGGGCAGTGGTCTCCAGATATTTTTCCTTCGTAGGCGCAAATGCGAGCACGAGATCAATTACGCTGCGCAGATGCGCGCCATCGCGCTGTGCAGCGGCGCGATACGCGTGCACGAAGAAAACCGCGTCACAGAAGCCGCTGCCCTCGCGGATGACGACCTCGATCCACGCGCGCAGAGTGTATTCGTCGGTGACATCGCCCGCCTCCACTGCCCATTCGAGGCCGCTGGAATAGGAAAATGCGCCCGTGGGAAACCCGGGCGAGAACCAGGCCATCAGGCGATACAGCCCTGCTGCATCAACCGGGTTATGCGAAAGGCGCAGCTTAAGCGGGATGGTCATGCTCGTGCTGATGATGGCCGTGCGAGTGATAAGCGCCGCTCTCCGGCTCGAAGGCTGCCTCGATCGGCTGCAGATGTGCGCCCAGGCCGCGCAGCATTTCCTCCAGCACGTGATCGCGGCGGATGCGCAAAGTGTCGCCGACGATCTGCACTTCGGTGTGGCGGTTTCCGATGTGCCAGGCGAGGCGCGCGAGCTCGGCCGCATTCTCTGCGGTGACTGCAACGAGCGGCTCGGGCTTGCCCACAACGCGCACGATCGAGCCGTCCTCGAGCACGAGGCCGCAGCCGTCACGCAGAGCCGTTGCGTGCGGCAGATCGAGCAGAAACGCTGTGCCGCGCGTGCCGGTCAGCGCGATGCGGCGTCGGTGCCGCTCGTCGGCGGCGAGCACCACTTCGTCTACAACGCGCGCGCCATTCCGCGCATCAATGGCGCAAACCGACGTGGCGCGCGGCAGGATCGTCACTGCCCCTCCTAAAACAGAAAGTAGCGCTGCGCCATGGGAAGCACCTCGGCGGGCGGGCAGGTGAGCAGTTCTCCGTCGGCTCGCACCTCGTAGGTCTCGGGATCGACCTCGATATCCGGCGTGGCATCGTTGTGCACCATGCTCTTCTTCGAGATTTTGCTGCGCGTGTTCTCGACCGGCAGAAACTCCTTCTCGATGCCGAGCTTGCACCGCATGCCCGTCTCGGTCGCGGCCTTGGAGACGAACACCACGGAGGAGGCGGTCTGCGCGCGGCCGTAGGCCGCAAACATCGGACGGTAGTGCACCGGCTGCGGTGTAGGGATCGACGCATTGGGATCCCCCATCGGTGCGGCCACGATGCTGCCGCCCTTGATGATGCAGTCGGGCTTCACCCCGAAAAACGTCGGCGACCACAACACGAGATCGGCGAGCTTGCCTTTCTCCACGCTGCCGATGTGCTTCGAGACACCATGCGCGATTGCGGGGTTGATGGTATATTTGGCGACATAGCGCTTCGCGCGCACGTTGTCGTTGTCGCCCTTTTCCTGCGGCAGGCGTCCGCGCTGCTTTTTCATTTTGTCTGCGGTCTGCCAGGAGCGGATGATCACCTCGCCGATGCGCCCCATCGCCTGGCTATCCGAGGACATCATCGAGAGGGCGCCCATGTCGTGCAGGATGTCCTCGGCCGCAATCGTCTCCTTGCGGATGCGGCTTTCCGCAAATGCCAGATCCTCGGCGATCGACGGATCGAGGTGATGGCACACCATGAGCATGTCGAGGTGCTCGTCGATGGTGTTGCGGGTGAACGGCCGCGTCGGATTGGTGGAAGACGGCAGCACATTGCGCAGGCCCGCGACCTTGATGATGTCGGGCGCGTGCCCGCCGCCCGCCCCTTCCGTGTGAAAAGCGTGAATGGTGCGGCCCTTGAAGGCGGCGATCGTGTCCTCGACAAAGCCCGACTCGTTCAACGTGTCGGTGTGGATCATTACCTGGATGTCGTAGTCGTCGGCGACCGAGAGGCAGCAGTCGATGGCCGCCGGCGTCGTGCCCCAGTCCTCGTGCAGCTTGAGCGAGCAGGCGCCGGCTTTGATCATCTCCTCGAGGGCGGAGGGGCGCGATGCATTGCCCTTCCCGGCAAAGCCGAGATTTATAGGAAGACCGTCGGCGGCCTGGATCATGCGGCCGATGTGCCAGGGACCGGGCGTGCAGGTGGTGGCGAAGGTGCCGTGCGCGGGACCGGTACCACCGCCGAGCATCGAGGTCACCCCTGACATGAGCGCCTCTTCGACCTGCTGCGGACAGATGAAATGAATGTGTGTATCGAATCCCCCGGCAGTGAGTATTTTTCCCTCGCCCGCGATGACTTCGGTACCTGGCCCGACGACGATGCTGACGTCCGGCTGGATATCTGGATTGCCAGCCTTGCCGATTCCGGTGATACGACCCGACCTGATGCCGACATCGGCTTTGACAATGCCCCAATGATCGAGAATGAGCGCGTTCGTAACGACGGTGTCGACGGCGCCCTGGCGCTGGCTCAATTGGCTTTGGCCCATGCCGTCGCGGATGACCTTGCCGCCGCCGAATTTCACCTCCTCGCCGTAGGTCGTGTGGTCGCGCTCGACCTCGATGATGATGTCCGTGTCCGCCAGCCTCACGCGATCGCCGGTCGTGGGGCCGAACATGTCGGCATAAACGGAACGCTCGAGTTTCATCGATCTTCCTCGGTTCGTCCTCGCGAAAGCGGGGACCCAGATTCTGGGTTCTCACTTGCGCGGGAATGAGCTGGTGGGGAGATCATAGTTTCCCCATCACTTCCTGACGGAAGCCGTAGATGGTGCGCTTGCCTGCAAGCTCGACAAGCGTCACCTCGCGCGACTGGCCCGGCTCGAAGCGCACCGCGGTCCCTGCGGCGATGTCGAGCCGCATGCCGCGCGCTTTTTTGCGCTCGAATTTCAGCGCGGGATTCGTTTCGAAGAAATGATAATGTGAGCCGACCTGGATCGGACGGTCACCGGTGTTGGTAACCGGGAGCGTGATAGTCTTACGGCCCTTGTTGAGCTCGATCTCGCCCTTCTGAATGAACATCTCGCCGGGGATCATAGCCGTTACCTGATCGGTTCATGCACGGTGACAAGCTTGGTGCCGTCCGGGAAAGTCGCCTCGACCTGGATTTCCTTGATCATCTCCGGAATCCCCTCCATCACGTCGGCGCGCGTGAGCACATGCGCGCCGGCCTCCATCAACTCGGCCACGGTTCTGCCGTCTCGCGCACCTTCGACAATGAAATCGCTGATCAGTGCGATGCTTTCCGGATGATTGAGCTTGACCCCGCGCTCGCGCCGGCGGCGCGCCACCATCGCCGCCATTGCGATCAAGAGCTTGTCCTTCTCGCGCGGGGTCAGATGCATAAAGCTGCCTTCAGTTCGACCACAGCCGCGGTATGGAAACGCGCTGCAGACAATGGATCACCTGCGCGAGATCGCGTTTCAATACCGCGCCGTCCGGCGCGCACAGGCGCGCAAGTGCCATTCCTTTCCAGGCAGAGACTCCGACCTCACCACAGAATGTTTGGCGCCGCATTGCTTCGGCGATCTGTTCATCGCCCGGAAAGATCAGCACCGTGGCGACTGCGATTTTGCCATACGTGACCGCGCGTTGGGCAAGCTTTGCGGCAATCGCTCCATCGAAGCGTAAAGCTTCCGCATGCAGCAGGCGACCTGCGCAATGCAGTCGCCAGCGATCGAAAAGACGGCCCAGCGCGACCTGTTCCCCGCGGCCGGAGCGGCCGAACACGACTGCTTCGGCGAAGACGAGCTGTGCGTCGCCCGCCACATCCATGTCAATCGTGCGCTGCAGTCGCGCCTGATCAAAGAGAATGGTCTCTTGCGGCAGCCAGGCAACCACAGCGCCGGAGCCGACTTTGAGCTTGATATCGACGGCTGCGTCAGAATCGAGACTGCGATAGACCTTTTCCGCGGCCGCTGTCGTCACCGTAACGTGGGCGCCTTCGTGGGCGCTCAGATCGATATGCAGGCTGTCCCCGCCCACAATGCCGCCGGCCGTGTTGATGATCACGGCCTCGAGTGCCCCAGCCGAAGAATTCGGGCAGCGCAGGCGCAACGGCCCTTCCTCGAACAGCCGCGCGCGCCGCGTGGCACCCGCATGCTGCCGCACCGAGAGCGCAATCCGCCCGACCGCGCGATTTTGTGCAAACACATCCGCGACCTCGTCATTGCCGGGCTTGATCTGGCAATCCATCTTCTTGCGAGGAGAGACAGACCGGCGGATCAAGTCCGCGGGTGACGAGTGGCGGAGGCTTTGCGGATCCCGTTCCAATTCGAATTCGCCTCAAATCGCCATGGCGCGGCGCAGCGCCGCCTCATCGAGATCGGCGCGGCTGCAGGCATAGACGATGGCACCGCGATCCATGACGGCGAAATAGTCGCCCAGCTCGCGCGCGAAATCGAGATACTGCTCGACCAGCACGATCGCGATCTTTCCGAGATTGCGCAAATACTGAATGGCGCGGCCGATATCCTTGATGATGGAGGGCTGAATGCCTTCGGTGGGCTCATCGAGCAGCAACAGGCGCGGGCGCATCACGAGCGCACGGCCGATTGCGAGCTGCTGCTGCTGACCGCCGGAAAGATCGCCGCCGCGCCGGCGCCGCATGCCCTCGAGCACGGGAAAGAGCGCGAACACGTCATCCGGGATGGATCGCTGCTCGCGTGGGAGCGGCGCAAAGCCGGTTTTCAGATTCTCCTCGACGGTGAGCAGGGGAAAGATCTCGCGGCCCTGAGGCACATAGGCGACCCCGCGGCGGGCGCGGGCGCTCGCGGAAAGGCACGTGATATCTGCGCCGTCGAGCATGATGCTGCCGCGGCTTACCGGATGCTGGCCGGCGACAGCATCAAGCAGGCTCGTTTTGCCGACGCCATTCCTTCCCATGACGCAGGTGACCTTGCCGGGCTCGGCGGTCAGTGAAATGCCACGCAGGGTCTGCGCTGCGCCATAATGCAGATCGATGGAATTGACCTGCAGCATCATCACCGCCCGAGATAGACTTCGACCACACGCTGGTTGCCCGACACCTGGTCTATGGTGCCTTCGGCGAGCACAGAGCCTTCGTGCAGACACGTCACCTTGACCCCGAGCTCACGGATGAAGGTCATGTCGTGCTCGACCACGACGATCGTGCGTTCGCGGTTGATTTCCTTGAGAAGCTCTGCCGTCTGCCGTGTCTCTGCATCGGTCATGCCTGCCGCGGGCTCGTCCACGAGCAGGAGCTTCGGGTCCTGCGCAAGCAGCATGCCAATCTCAAGCCACTGCTTTTGTCCGTGCGAGAGGAGCCCGGCCAGGCGGTCGCGCACGGCCGTCAGCCGAATAATTTCGAGGATTTCGCCGATACGCGCTTCCTCTTCGCGGCTGGGCAGCCACCCGAGCGTGCTGAGCGCGCGGCGATCAGCCTTGAGCGCAAGGCCGAGATTGTCCGCAACCGTGTGCATGTCGAATACGGTCGGTTTCTGAAATTTGCGGCCGATACCGAGAAGCGCGATCTCCGCCTCGTCGAGCCGGGAGAGATCGTACGTGCCATCGAAAAAGATGTCGCCACTGTCTGCGCGCGTCTTGCCGGTAACCACGTCCATCATGGTGGTCTTGCCGGCGCCGTTCGGGCCGATAATGGCGCGCATCTCGCCCGGCTCAATCGTGAACGACAGATTGTTGAGCGCGCGGAAGCCTTCGAATGAGACGCTCACGCCGTTGAGATAGAGAAGCGCCGTGGTGGTGCGCGGGTCCATGATTACTCTGCAGGGCGAGGCGCTTCATCCGGCACCGGCGCGATCTCGCGCGGGCCGCTGCTCGGGTGCAGGCGCAGCCAGAGGTCCTGCACGGTGCCGACGATGCCGCGGGGCAGCAACAGCGTGACGGCAACGAAAAGGCCGCCGAGCAGGAACAGCCAATAGGGCGCGAGCACGCCGCTTGTAAAAGTTGTCTTCGCGTAATTCACGAGCAGCGCGCCGAGCACGGCGCCGGTCAGCGTGCCGCGTCCGCCCACCGCGACCCAGATCACCGCCTCGATGGAATTCGCCGGCGAGAACTCGCTCGGGTTTATGATGCCGACCTGGGGAACAAACAGCGCGCCGGCCACTCCCGCCATGCAGGCCGACAGGGTGAACACGAAGAGTTTGTACGCCTCGACGCGGTAGCCAAGAAAGCGCACACGCGCCTCGGCATCCCGGATGGCGATCAGCACGCTGCCGAATTTGGAGCTCACGACGATGCGGCAGACGACGAAGCCGAGCATGAGCGCCAGCATCGAGGCTGCGAAAAGGCCGGCACGCGTGCCGGGCGCCTGCACGTTGAAACCCAGGATATCCTTGAAATCCGTGAGTCCGTTGTTGCCGCCGAAGCCCAAATTGTTGCGGAAGAAGCCCAGCATCAGCGCAAATGTGAGCGCCTGCGTGATGATCGAGAAATAAACGCCGCTGACGCGGCTGCGGAAGGCAAACCAGCCGAACACGAAGGCAAGCAATCCGGGAACGAACAGGATCATGACAGCAGCGTACGGGAAATACTCGAAGCCGTGCCAGTAGACCGGCAGTTCCGACCAGTTCAGAAACACCATGAAGTCGGGCAGCACCGGATGCGCGTAGACTCCGCGAGTGCCGATCTGGCGCATCAGATACATGCCCATCGCGTAGCCGCCGAGGGCGAAAAAGGCGCCGTGCCCCAGGGAGAGAATGCCCCCGTAGCCCCAGATCAAGTCGATGGCGAGCGCGAGCAGCGCGAAACACAGATATTTGCCGAGCAGAACGACGAAATACGTCGATACGTGCAACGGCGAAGTCGGCGGCACGGCGAGATTAAGGAGCGGCACGAGCACGCCCACAGCGGCGAGCAAAGCAAGGAAGGCGAGCGCGCCGCGATCCAGCGCCCGCGACGCAATGGCGTACGCCTTCTCGGAGCGACGCCGAAAATAGCTCGAGAACTCGACGTAGCTCATGCTTCGGCAGCGCGGCCCTTGAGCGCAAAGAGGCCGCGCGGCCGCTTTTGAATGAACAGAATGATCAGCACCAGGATGGCAATTTTGCTAAGCACGGCGCCCGCATAGGGCTCGAGGAACTTGTTCGCAATGCCGAGGGTGAAAGCGCCCACGAGCGTTCCCCAGAGATTGCCGACACCCCCGAACACTACGACCATAAACGAGTCGATGATGTAGCCCTGACCGAGGTTGGGGCTGACGTTGTCGATCTGCGAGAGCGCAACTCCAGCAAGCCCGGCAATGCCGGAGCCCAGCCCGAACGTGAGCGCATCTATGCGGCTTGTGCGAATGCCCATGGATGCAGCCATGGTGCGGTTCTGCGTCACCGCGCGCATCTCGAGCCCGAAGCGGCTCCATCGCAACAAGGCGAGCAGCCCCGCAAAAATGAGGAGCGTGAAAACAATGATACAGAGCCGATTATACGTGATAGTGAGCTGGCCGACCTCGAAGGAGCCGCTCATCCACGAGGGCGCGCTCACGTCCTTGTTGGTAGGCCCAAACACGGTGCGCACCGCCTGCTGCAGAATGAGAGAGAGTCCCCAAGTGGCGAGAAGCGTCTCCAGCGGCCGCCCATATAAGAAGTGAATGATGCCGCGCTCGATCAGGATGCCGATTGCGCCCGCCACAATGAAGGCAAGCGGAAGCGCAATGGCGAGCGAATAATCGAACCAGCCCGGGTTGTACGCACGGATGAGCTGCTGAACGACATAGGTCGTGTACGCGCCAAGCATGACCATCTCGCCGTGCGCCATGTTGATGACCCCCATCACTCCGAAGGTGATGGCAAGCCCGATGGCGGCAAGCAGCAGCACGGAGCCGAGCGATAGCCCGTACCAGGCATTCTGCAGCGCGGTCCATATCGCGAGGCCGTTCTGGATGGACACGATCGCATCAGCCGCAGCTTTCATGACAGCCGGGCTCGTCGTGGGCGGAAGGCCGCCGAGCAGCGCCAGCGCCTCCTGGTCGGCACGATCGCGAATGACCGCTACGGCGGCGATCTTCTCGGCATCCTCAGCGCTGTCGAGATAGAGCACCACCGCGGCGCGTGCCTCAACGAGCACTGTCTTGATGCGTGGGTCGGCTTCTTTGGCGATCGCCTGATCAAGAAGCGCAAGCGCGTTCGGATCGTGCGACCTGAACACCGCCTGCGCCGCGTCCATGCGCCTGGCTGGATCGGGCGACAACAACGTCAGCGTTCCGAGCACGCCTTCGACGATCCGGCGCAATCGGTTATTGAGTCGCACCGTGGAAAGATCGGCAGGCGGCATGCCCGCGAAGGCTTCGCCCGTAAGCGCAT
>DATCJI010000511.1:0-6004 GCA_036562835.1 Xanthobacteraceae bacterium
AGGGATGACCGGGCTACATGAGCTTCCATGCGCATTATTGGGCTTGCCGGCTGGAGCGGCTCGGGAAAGACGACGCTGCTCACAAAGGTGATCCCGTGCCTGGTCGGTCGCGGTCTGAAAGTATCCACGATCAAGCACGCACACCATAATTTCGATCTGGACAAGCCCGGCAAGGACTCGCATGCCCACCGCGTGGCGGGTGCGACCGAAGTGCTCGTGGGATCGAGCAGCCGATGGGCGGTCGTGCACGAGCTGCGGGAGGAGTCGGAGCCCACGCTCGCGGTATTGCTGGCAAAGGCGAGCCCCGTCGATCTCGTTCTGATCGAAGGCTACAAGCGCGAGCACCATCCCAAGCTCGAAGTCTATCGCGCGGCGGTCGGCAAGCCTCTGCTGCATCCCGACGATCGCGCCATTGTGGCGATTGCATCGGACGTGCCGCTGCCGCAGGCGCGTGTTCCGCGGGTTGACCTGAACGACATCGAGGCGATTGCCGACATTCTCGTGCGCCACGCCGCGCCGGTGGACTCGATGTCCTCCGCTCATTCCCGCGCAAGCGGGAATCCAGAAGAAAGCGCTGGGTCCCCGCTTTCGCGGGGACGAACGGAAGTGGACACGTAGATGGCACAGCTCAGCAATGACTGCTTCGCGTTTGCGGGTTCGCTCCTGCCCCTTGCGGAAGCCGAGCGCATCATTGCCGACAAGGTGACGCCGGTCAGCGAGCGCGAGCACGTACCGCTTCACTCAGCGAGCGGACGCGTGCTCGCAAACGACATTAGTGCGCCAATCGATCTGCCGCCGTTCGACAACTCGGCAGTGGACGGATACGCGGTACGCTACGCGGATCTCGCGCGCGATAGCGACACGCGCCTGCACATCGGCGGACGCATAATGGCCGGCCATGCAGCACAGCATGCGCTTGCGCCGCGCGAAGCGGCGCGCATCTTCACCGGCGCGCCCATGCCCGCCGGCGCCGATACTGTTTTCATGCAGGAAGACGTGCGCGCGGAAGGCGAGACCGTCATCGTGCCGCCGGGTCTGAAACTCGGGGCCAACCGCCGGCTCGCCGGTGAGGATGTGCGCGCGGGCGCGGGCGCGCTGCCGGCGGGCCGGCGTCTGTCCGTGCAGGACGTGGCGCTTGCGGCAGCCATGGGGCTCACAAAACTCGAGGTGCACCGCCGCGTGCGCGTTGCCATTTTCTCAACCGGCGACGAGATCGTCGAACCCGGCACGCGCCGCCCCGCCCCGGCCCTTTTTGACGCCAACCGCTACCTGCTTGCCGGACTTGTTGAGGGGCTGGGGGGTCTGCCCACCGACCTCGGAATTTTACCTGATGCGCCCGAGGAGCTTGCTTCGGCGCTTGCCGCCGCCGCCCACGCGCACGATCTCGTCATCACCTCGGGCGGCGTTTCGACCGGCGAAGCGGACCATGTGCGCAATGCGGTCGAGCGCATCGGCAAGCTCGTATTCTGGCGCGTCGCCATCAAGCCGGGCCGGCCTGTCGCCATGGGAGTGATTCCCGGTGCGCGAACCGGGCAGGATGCTGCGTTCGTGGGGCTGCCGGGCAACCCGGCCGCGGTCTATGTCACTTTCGCCCGTATCGTGCGGCCATTGCTCCTGCGGCTTGCGGGCGCACAGCTCACGCCGCTCCTGCCCATGCCGGTGCGCGCGGGGTTTTCCTACAAGAAAAAGTCGGGCCGGCGCGAATATGTGCGCGTCAAGCTCGCAGGGCTGGCAGACGGCGTGGTCGAAGCGCGCAAGCACCCGCAGGACGGCGCCGGCGTTATCACGTCACTGACGGAAACCGACGGCGTGATCGAGCTGCCGGAGGACAGCACGAGGATCGAGCCCGGCGCGACGGTGGGCTTCCTCTCCTACGCGGCGCTGAGGAGCTGATCGTAGGGTGGGCTAAGGCGCGCTTCTCGCTATCTATCCGCGTGGGCAAAATCTAACGCGCGCCGAGCCCACCGTCGAACGGTACAGCCAGCGATTTTGCCCACCCTACAACCGCACGCCGGAGGTCGAGAACGCGACCTGCACCGGCTCCTGATAATGGTTGAGCACGGCGACCGCGATCAGTGCAATGACCGCGGCGGCGATGCAGGCGACGACGAACACGCGCATGTGGGATTTCCTCCGAAGTCTCGCCCGCGTACTCTGCCTGCGGGTCCATGTTTTCGTTAAGAAGATAGGTTGCCGGATCAAGCCGGGCAATGACATTTGTAACAGTTCAAGCAGTGGCGGTCTCGGATGCGGCGGCCATGCGGTTCGCCTGGGACGCATCTTCGGGCGTGTTGACGTTGAAGAACGGATCGACCGGCGTCGTCGGCCAGCTGGCAAGGGCAATGCCGTAAGGCTGCGTGAACATCTCCACCTTGCGCACGCCGCGCTCGACCAGCGCCTGGCGCAGATCGGGCTGGAGAGTGACGGGCCACAGCCCGATCACGGGATGCCGCCATTCGCCCGATTGTGCGCACGCAAGGGGCACGCCTGCCGCACGACGAGCCGTTGCAAGACGCGTCACCAGATCCGAAGGAAGGAACGGACAGTCGCCGGGCACGCTCACCACGTCGCTGACGCCAGGCGCGTGTTTTGTTGCCCATTCGAGCCCTGCGAGTATGCCGGCGAGAGGGCCAACGAACCCCGGCACCGTATCGGGAATCACTGGCAGCTCGGTATCGGCGAAACGCGCGGGGTCGCCGTTGGCGTTGATCACGATGGTCGCACATTGCGCCGCGAGGCGTTCAAGCACGCGCTCGAGAATGGTTTGGCCGCCGACGCGCAACCGCGCCTTGTCCCCTCCCCCCATGCGGCGCGCCAACCCGCCGGCAAGCACCAGGCCGAGGACGTTTGACGCTGGCGTCCTCCCCTCCCCCGCGAGCAGCGCACTTGCGCTGCGAGTGTGGGGTGGGGGTGGGGACTCTTTTTTGGAATCGCTTTCTTTCAATTGTACCCCACCCCTAACCCCTCCCCACGAGGGGGAGGGGAAAGCACTGAGTTTGCTGGTCAAATCTACTCATCGTGCACTGCCGCCTTGCGGCGGTGCCTGGCGCTTTCCTCCTCCACGTAGCGCAGGTCCTGATCGAAGACGATGCGGTCCTCGCCGGAGAGCGCGACGAAGCGCTTGCCGCGCGCGCGGCCGATGAGCGTAAGGTGCGCCTTGCGCGCAAGCTCAACGCCCCAGGCGGTAAATCCCGAGCGCGAGATCAGAATGGGAATGCCCATGCGTACCGTCTTGATGACCATTTCGGAGGTCAGTCGGCCGGTCGTGTAGAAAATCTTGTCCGCTGCGCCGATGCGGTGCTTGAACATATAGCCCGCGATCTTGTCGACGGCGTTGTGGCGGCCGACGTCCTCCATGTAGAGGAGCGGCTTGTCAGCTTGCGCCAGCACGCAACCGTGAATGGCGCCGGCTTCGAGATAGAGCGAGGGGGTCGTGTTGATCGCATGCGTGAGCCGGTAGAGCCATGAGGTGCGCAGCTCCGCGCTCGGCAAGGTGACGTTCTCGAGCGCTTCCATCAGATCCCCGAACACCGTTCCCTGTGCGCAGCCCGAGGTCTGCACCTTTTTTTTGAGCTTCTTCTCGTAGTTGGTCTTGCGCTTCGTGCGCACCACTACGACCGCCAGCTCCTCGTCGTAATCGACACCCGTGACCGTGTCATCGGGCATGAGCATGTGCTGGTTGAGCAGATAGCCGAGCGCGAGATACTCCGGATGGTCGTTGATGGTCATGGCGGTCACAATCTCCTGCCCGTTGAGGAAGATCGTGAGCGCGCGCTCGACGGTGACGCGGGTTTCGATCTGCGCACCTGTCTGATCGACGCCGCGTACGCTCTGGGTGAGGCGCGGATCGCGCGGATCGGGCCGCAGGAGATAATCGTCGTTCGCCATGCCTCTAATGTAGGCGACGTGCGATCGATTGACCACGATCGTCATTGCCGGGCTTGACCCGGCAATCCATCTTTTCAAAGAATGATAGACCCGCGGGTCAAGCCCGCGGGTGACGGTATTGGACGTCACGAATGCGCTGGGGCTTTATCACTGTCCTGTTGCCGATGCTGCTGCACTCGCTGCCTGCGCTCGCGCAGGGATATGCGGGGCCATACAACCAGCAGATCGAGTTCACGTACACGGAGCCGCGCGATCCTGCCTTCCGCGATATGTACGAGCGGCTCAAGCGCCGCGAGGTGCTCCACGAGCTGGCGCAGTTCCTCGCTCCCCTGCGGCTTCCCCGCAAGCTCGTCGTCACATTCGACCAGTGCGGGGCGAAGCGCGTCGCATACAAACGCGACGGCCCGGTCACCGTCTGTTACGAGCTCATCGCCGAGATCGAACGCGTGGCGGGCAGTGTCGCGGCGGATCAGCGCGGCACGCTGGTCGCGGGCGCCTTCATCGAGGTGGTGCTGCATGAGATTGCTCTCGGCGTGCTCGACAGCCTGCGCGTGCCGGTGTGGGGCCGTGCCGACGATGCCGCCGACCGCCTCGCCGCCTTCGTGATGCTGCAGTTCGGCCAGGAGCTCGCGCTGCGCACCATCACGGCGACCGCGCAGTTCTTCAGGCTCTCCGGGCATACGTGGACCGGCAGCGATTTTGCGGCACCCGAGTCGCCCGAAGCGCAGCGCTTCTACAATTATCTGTGCATCGCGTTTGGGGGCGACCCGCTGACCTTCCGCTTCCTGGCCCTGCCGCAACGCGGCGTCCCGCCCGATCTGCCCAAGCGTCGCGCGGAACGCTGCGACGGCGAGTACCAGCAGGTGCGCAAGGCATTCGACTTGCGCGTGATGCCGTTCATCGACCCCGACCTGCTGGTCAAGGTCAGATCGACGGAATGGCTGTTGCCGGCCGATATAAAATGAGCGCGACCGCTCGCGGTACCGGTTTGGCCGCACATGTGGGCGCACTCGCTTTTTTGCTGCTCTCTCTCACTGGCCATCCTGGGCACGCGCAGCCCGTGCCCCCCTCGCCGGCCCGCAACAGCAATATCGAATTTTTGTACGAGCAGCCGAAGAGCATGAAATATCTGCCCATGGTGCACCGGCTGCAGTCGTTTCGTATGCTGGAGCAGCTGAGCGAATTCCTGGCTCCCGTACGGCTGCCCCACAAGCTTCTCCTGCTCGCACGAGAATGCGGATTTATAAATGCGCAATATACGATCGACGCGCAGTATGCGCCGCTGTGGTGGCGCGTCGACATTTGTTACGAGTACATCGAAGGACTCGAGCATATGGGTCCGCGGCAGGGCGAGGCGTCGGCTTTCAGCTACGAGGAGGCGGTGCTCGGCGCGCTCGTCGGCGTGGTGCTGCACGAATGCGGTCATGCCGCATTCGACATGCTCGACGTGCCGGTGATGGGGCGCGAGGAGGATGCAGCCGATCAGGTGGCGGCGTTCCTTGCGCTGCAGTTCAGCAAGGACGTGGCACGACTGGTCATCCGTGGCTTTGCCTATCAGTGGAAGAGCTTTCCCGACCATACCGAGTTCCGGCAATTCGCCGACGAGCACGGCACATCCTCGCAGCGCTTCTATAATACGCTGTGCCTTGCTTATGGCGGGGATGCACAGACGTTCAGGGAATTTGTCGACCAGGGCTGGTTGCCTGCTGCGCGCGCGGCAGGCTGCGCCAGCGAATATCAGCAGGTGAAGGAAGCTTTCGCCGCAACCATTCTGCCGTTCATTGATCGGAACGGCATGAAGGAGGTGCAGGAACGCGAATGGCTCAAGCTCAGTCCGGCGCAGGCGCAGCTCCTGCGCGAGCAACAGCTGAGGCAGCAGCAGACTTTCAGCTTCGCCGCCTGCAATGTGAGCCCGGTGAGCAACGTCTATGTGGCGCTGATGACAAAAGACGCGCCCGATGCGCAATCGGAATCGCAGTCACCCGGCACGGGCTGGCGCGTGCACGGCTGGTACCCGATCCCCGATCACGGCTGCAATTTCATCGGCACGTTTCCGGGCAAGAGCGTTTATTACTACGCGTTCGGCAGCGGTGACGACGACTGGGCGGCGCCTGCG
>DATCJI010000002.1:0-8799 GCA_036562835.1 Xanthobacteraceae bacterium
CCGACAGCCGATCGGGCTTGTGTCTATCGACCAAGAGGAAAAACATGGAGCATCCGTTTCTTGTCGAGGAATTCACGCCTGAACATGCTACAGGATTCGCGCCGGCAAACAATCTTGTGACAGCTCAGCCCCGAGCCGCGATGGCATTGCCACCGCTGCCCAACCTTCGTGCGAACGACGTATTGTTCCTGACACCGTCCGATCCGCAGTACGCCAGCTACCTGGCCGCAGCGAATGCTCGTACCCAGCTCAGCCCGGCACTGCGTGCTGTTTGCAAGACAGAGCATGCTGTCGCAGTAATGACGGATTGGGTGCGCTCCAACAACTTGTCCTTTGCCGTCAGGTGCGGAGGACATTCCTACGAAGGGTTTTCGCAATCGACCGACATAGTAATCGACCTTCGCGGCTTGCAAGACATCACGGTGGACACCAGCGCAGGACTGGTGACCGCGGGAGCAGGGGTTTCGCTCTACGACATTTATCAAGAACTCGCGAACGTCGGGTATGCGTTCGCAGCCGGCAGTTGCCCGACCGTCGGGATTTCCGGCCACTCGTTGGGGGGAGGATTTGGATTGCTCGCGAGATTGCATGGCCTGACCTGTGACAATCTCCAGCAAGTTACCTTGGTCGATGCGCAGGCAACCACGCTGGACGCGACCGCAACCTCGGAACCCGACCTGTTTTGGGCCTGCAGAGGCGGTGGTGGCGGCAGTTTCGGCATTGCCACCCGGTTCGTATTGCGCATCTTTCCGCTGCGCGACGTGCTGGTGTTCGGCGTCTCGTGGCGGCTGTCGCAACCCAAGGCGGCGCGCGTTTTCAGCGCTTGGCAAAACTGGGCTCCAAATGCCCCCCGGACCATCACCTCCATTATGAAACTCGGTCCCACAGCGGGCAGCGCGATTTCGATGCGGTGCATTGGGCAGTCGGTCGGCTCGCTGAGCGAGCTACGCAACGAGCTCTCCGCTCTGGTGAGCGTCGAGCCGCCGTCGAATCCGCTGAACGTTCAGACGCTGAGCTTTCTGGACGCAATCAACCATTTCTCCGGCGGACTGAATTATGAGTCAGTCTATATGAAGGCGAAGTCGGATTACGTCCTCAGCCCCCTATCGCTTTCGGCGATAGCAGCCCTGCTCGCGGCCGTTGCGCAAGTCCCAGTGGGTGGAATCGCCGTGCTGTGCGATGCCTATGGCGGCGCAATTTCGATGTGGCGGCTGCCGATACCGCTTTTCCCCGGCGCGGCGGGACACAATACTGCATTCAATATTTCTCAAGTTGGCAGGATCCGGCGCAGAGCGCCTCGCACATCGCAAACGTTGCGAATGTCTATGCTGCCATGCGCCCTTACCTGCCCGGAGCGGCCTACGTAAACTACTGCGATCTCGATTTGCAGAATTGGGCAGACCCGTACTGGGGTGCCAACCTGTCCAGGTTGTCCGCCGTGAAAGCAGCTTACGACAGCGACAATCTATTCCACCATGCGCAAAGCGTTCCGGTGGGAAGCGTGATTTGAGCCACGTCTCCAGTTCGCCCGGCGTGCTTTCGCGATCGAACCGTAATACGCAGCAAGCATCCGAGCCCGGTGTGCGAGCGCGAGCTCTGCACATCGGCCCGCGTCGGTCCTCTAATAGGGCTGACCCTTTTCGGTCATGCATGTCCGATAAGTGGCGATATGCGCCGTCTCGTCCGCATAGTCCTTGTGCTTTGCTGCTTTGGTGCTGCACTCGTGAATGGCTGCCGCCCTCGATTCGCTCATCGTTTGACCAAATGCCGGGACAAAAGCGCCCATGCCAAGTGCGAGCACAACGACGAGAGTTGCCTGCTTCAGTGCTGCTGACATGATAATCTCCTCCCAGTACCAACGTGCAGGAGCGCGCCGGGTTGCGTCTTTCAACCATCTGAAACTTCAGAGAAAATTTAGCAGCTCCGAGGAACCCGTATCGTACGAATGTGCATTGAACTTGTTGGCTCGCTGCCTTTTCACCTGCGCCTGTCCTCCGGATTTGAGCGGATGCTTGCTGGAGCTGTCGGAATTTTTGCTCGTCGCACTTGAACCGTCGGGTTTGGCCTGACGACTAACGGGCACTCAGGACGACGCGGCCCATGCCCCCAAGTGGGTCGTGTCCAGACGCAGAAAGCCCCGCCCTCCCCCGGCGGGGCTTTTATTTTGGCCAGGAGCGCTTCCCGGAAGAATACCGGATTCCGGTTACACTCTCCTCCGCTCTTCCGCCAAAACGAGGGTCTTGTGCAGAAAGCCGCGCACCCGACATTAGACCGCGGCACTCGCCGCATGAGCTGCAAAGCTGCTAATGCTCGCCCCTCATCCCACTGCCCCACAACGAACGTCGAGCCAAGAACAAGAAGCTGATCGCATGAGTACGAGCAGCACGCAGCTGGAGCCCGATCAGCCGGAGCTGGCCTCGCCCGAGCTGAAAATCAGCTTCATCATCCCTTTGGTCGGTTTTGTCTTGCTGTTCGGCGTCATCGCGGCGACAGGATTTCTCGCATTTCGGCAGGCGAGCGAGCAGGCTGCAATCGAGCGCTCGCTCGACGTGCAACGCCGGCTCGCCCGCATTCTCACGCTGTTGCTCGATGCCGAAACCGGCGAACGCGGCTATGTGCTCACGGGCGAGGAAAACTATCTCGAGCCGTTTTACAGTGCAGCCCCCCGCATAGAGACGGAAATCAAGCGTCTTCGAGCAGCTACCGGTGACAACGAAGCGCATCAGCGGCAAGCCGCGGCGTTGCTGCAACTGGCCAGAGAGAAGCTGACGGAGCTCCGGCAAATGGTGGAGCTTCGTCGTAGCCAGGGGATTGACGCGGCGGTGTCGCGCATTCAGTCCGGCCAGGGCAAGGAAGCGATGGATCGGGCGCGCGCGCTGATTGCGCAAATGGCCGGGGACGAAGCGCGCATCCTGCGAGACCGCCAGACGGCGGCGCTCAATTCCGATCGCGCGGTCCAAATCGGCATTGTTGCGGCCGTGCTGCTGCTGCTGGGCTTGATAGCCGCGGCATTGCGGGAAGTTCGCCGGCAGTTCAGGAATGTGAGCGAAGCGCGGGCATTCATGGAGAACGCGAACCGGCGGCTCAAGGAGGAAGGGCTGCAGCGGGAGCGGCTCGGCATGCAGCTGCGCGAAGCGCAGAAAATGGAAGCGATCGGGCAACTTTCGGGAGGCCTCGCACACGACTTCAACAACATGCTTGCAGTCATTACGGGCAGCCTGGCCCTGATTAAGCGGCGCATCGGGCGCGGCGATACCAACGTCGCACAACTGATCGAAGGCGGGCTCGACGGCGCACAGCGCGCCGCAAACCTCACCAGCCGGCTGCTTGCAGTTGCCCGACAGCAGCCGCTCGCTCCCGAGCCGGTGGACGTCAACAAATTCGTCGCGAAAATGTCCGACCTTCTGCGGCACACGCTGGGCGAGCACGTTCGCCTTGAGAGCGTGCTCGGGGGAGGCATCTGGCGCACGTACATCGATTCAAGCCAGCTCGAGAACGCCATTCTCAATCTGTGCGTGAATGCCCGCGACGCAATGCCCGAAGGTGGGAGGCTGACCATTGAGACGGCGAATGCTTCTCTGGACGATGCATATGCAGCCGAGCATGGCGTGCCCGCGGGTCAATATGTGCTCGTCGCAGTCAGCGACACGGGTAGCGGCATGTCGCCCGAGACCGTGCAGAATGCGTTCGATCCGTTTTTTACGACGAAAAGCGCAAAGGGAACCGGGCTCGGGCTGTCTCAGGTCTACGGTTTTGCGCGGCAGTCCGGTGGCCATGCCAAGATCTATTCCGAGCCGGGTCATGGAACTACGGTCAAACTTTACCTTCCGCGCCACATGCGGGAGACGCACGAGGCGCCGGTGCTTGGGCAACCGCGCGATCTGCAACAGCTGCGCGGTCAGCCGGGCGAGACAATCCTCGTCGTTGAGGATGACGAGCAAGTTCGATCCGTCGCACTCAGGAATATCGAAGAGCTTGGATACGGCACGCTGGAAGCGCAGAACGCAGCGGCGGCGCTGCGCGTTCTGGACGCGCATCCCGAAATCGTGCTGCTGTTCACCGACATCGTGATGCCCGATATGAACGGCCGCGCTTTGGCCGATGAGGCAACGCGGCGCCGGCCCGCGCTCAAGGTTCTGTTCACCACCGGCTTTACCCGGAATGCGGTCGTCCATAACGGAGTTGTGGATGCCGGAGTCAACTTCATCGCGAAGCCGTTCAGCATCGAAGCGCTCGCCACAAAGATCCGGATGGCCCTGGACGGCTAAATGTCCGCTGCTCACAATCCACAGTCGGCTTGGTTGGCCTGATTGAGCGGCCGACACGGTGAGCTTACGTTTGCCGACTGCATCCCCTTGCCGACCATCCAGGACTCATAATGAATTCATCTGCATTGACCCGCTATGCCGGGTACGTACTTGCGGAAGCCGCCATCCCCGAGCTGCCGGGCCGCTACCGCGGCAAGGTGCGCGAGAACTATGATCTCGCGGACGGCAGCCGCATCCTGGTTGCCACGGATCGCATCAGCGCCTTCGACCGCATTCTGGCGGCCATCCCGCTCAAGGGCCTGGTGCTGACCCAGACGGCGCGCTTCTGGTTCGAGGCGACCAAACAGGTCTGCCGCAATCACGTCATCGAGTATCCGGATCCCAATGTGCTGGTCTGCAAACGGCTGTCCATGATGCCGGTCGAGATCGTGGTGCGCGATTATCTCGCGGGAACGACCTCCACCTCGATCCTGCAGATGTACAAGAAAGGCGACCGCGAGATGTACGGGCACCGTCTGCCTGACGGCTTGGGCGACAACGGGAAGCTTCCCGCAACCATTATCACGCCGACCACCAAGGCCGACCACGGCGAGCACGACACTCCGCTCAGCGCCGAGGAAATTCTTGCGCGCAAGCTTCTGACGGAGCAGCAGTGGCGGGAGGTCTCGGAAAAGGCGCTTGCCCTCTTTGCCTGCGGGCGCGCGCTCGCGGCAAAGCGCGGATTGATCCTGGTCGACACCAAATACGAGTTCGGCTTCGATGAGAAGGGCGCAATCGTGCTCGCCGACGAAGTGCACACGCCCGACAGCAGCCGTTACTGGCTCTCGGCTACCTATCCAGCGCGCTTTGGCGCGGGAGAGCCGCCCGACACCCTCGACAAGGACTTCATCCGCCGCTGGGTCGCAGCGCGCTGCGATCCCTATAAGGATCCGATTCCGGAAATTCCCCCGAATGTGATCCTCGACGCGGCTGCAAAGTATGTGGGCGTCTATGAGCAGCTTACGGGTTGTGCACTCGACCTGCCCGACGCAACCGTGCCTCCGCTGGCGCGCATCCGCGGAAAGCTGAAGAAATACTTCGAGATGGCCGCCTAAGCGTCACCGCTCAAGATAGGTATTTGCGACACAAGTATTGATGCCGGCGTAACGCTGGTAACGTTTCGTTTTCCAAACTGGCTACTTTTGCGGCTCGCTTCAGCGCCGCCCTGACCCGACCCATGTAATGATCTGGCGCTGAGCACGTGGGGGACGGGCTTCTGCTCGTCGGGGATCGAAAGCTTTCAAAGCTGCATGGGACGCGCGGTGGCTGATCAGGCCCGCATGGCGCTGCTTGCCGGCGCGATTGCGGGCACACTTGCGGCTTGCGACGGCGGCCGCAGCACGTCGCCCGTGAGCACGCGGCACACGCAACCGCTTTCCGAGAGCATCATGGCCGAGATCTCAAAAAAGAACATGGGAGCTCAGTCACCGATTCTGATGCGCATCTTCAAGGAGGAGTCGGAGCTCGAGATTTGGAAACAGGACAATAGCGGCCGCTTCGCGCTCCTGCGCACCTACCCGATCTGCCGCTGGTCGGGAGACCTTGGCCCGAAGATCAAGGCAGGCGACCGGCAGGCGCCGGAGGGCATCTATCCGATCACGCCCGGTCTGATGAATCCCGACTCCAATTATTATCTCGCGATCAACACGGGATTTCCCAACGCATATGACCGGGCAAACGGGCGGACCGGCGCGTTTGTCATGATTCATGGCGACTGCGCCTCCGCTGGCTGTTACGCGATGACCGATGAGCAGATCGCCGACATTTACGCGCTCGCGCGCGAGGCATTTCTGGGCGGGCAGAAATCTTTCCAGATCCAGGCGTTTCCGTTTCGCATGACGCCCGTGAACCTGGCGAAGCATCGCGAGTCCCCGCACATGGAGTTCTGGAAGATGCTCAAGCAGGGCTACGACCGTTTCGAAATCACGCATCTTCCGCCCAAGGTCGACGTATGCGAGCGGCACTACGTCTTTGATGCCGATACGCCCGTCGAGCTCAATCCTGTCGGTGCATGCCCGCCATACAAGCCTCCGAACAACTTCGAGCTGCAGGTGCGCGAGAAGGAGCATCGCGACGACCTCGAAACCGAGCGACTGATCAGGCTGGGCACACCGGCCGCGCCCGTGACCGTGCGTGGACAGGGCGGCATGAACCGTGTGTACCAGAGTGCGATCGCGCAGGCCGGGACGGGCGTGACGATCCGCACGGCGGCAGGCACGATCCCGGCCCACGCGCACCCGCCCTCAACAGCCACAACTCGCGATGGCGAGCATGCCACCGGCGAGGCAGATGCTGCCGCATCAACGCGCGCCGTGGATGTGGAGAGGTTTGGTGCGGGCTCTGCCGATGATTAGCACCGGTTGAGGATGCTGTACGGGCAGGTTTCAAGCCCGCCCTTACAAGTTACGAAATTTGCGTGCGGTGCGCCTTGATGTGTGCACCCGTCAGCCTGCCATGCCGTTGCTCAAGCTCGTGCAGGAGCCGCGCCAGCGTCGTTTCGATGTCCGCGCCGCGGTCGCTCGGCGCAGTACCTGGGCTCACCCGCTCTTCCACCGCTTCAGTCTCCCGGGTTGTTTCTGCCGAGCGACGCAGATGCGCAGGAACATGGGCCTTGGGGCGCTGTCTCGCCGGTTTTCTTGCTGCGGTGAGCTTCGATTGCGGACCCGCAAGCTTGAGGACGGCGTAGCCTACGAAAGCGGCGATCCCCAGCGCGCCGGCAAGAACCGCAAGCAAGTATCCCAAAGGGATCGCCGGCCGTGACTTCTCCTCAGGCGTCACCTGGCTCGGCGGAGGTAGTGGTTTAACCGGCTCCTCCGCCGTTTGGGGCGTGGTGCGTATCGCGACAATGTCGGACAGCGCTCCATCGCCTGTCGAAAAGGTGGAGGTGGGAAGACTCTGCCAGTTCAGCGATGCAAGCGCTGGAGGGGTTTTCTGCACGACCTCCTCGTCGTCAGGCGCGACAATGCCACCTCGAATGCCATCGTCAGCGGCCGCTTCGACAATCGGCTGCGGCGCGGGCTTCGGCACCGGTGTCCGCACAGGCGCTGCGGCTTCGCGTGCGGGCGCACGAACCTTCGCGCCCTCGGCACCGAGGTACCAGCACTGGCGCTTCGTGGCGCGGTCAATGCGGTAATACCAGTGACTGCCCTGCGGCGCGGGCGCATTGGGCTTCTCGATGCATTCGTCCGCTGCGCGACTCACCTGCACGCTCAGCAAAAACGACGAAATGAGCAAAAGGACTAAAAGCGGCGCATTACATTCCAGCCGCGGCAGTCGCTTGCGCGACCCGCGCACAATGTGAAGATACATGATTGGTGCCCCCTGTTGTCATTGCGCGACAGGGGAGCACAAAACACGTCAGGCACTATGGCGTGATTCAAAAAAAGCCCGATCGTTGCAAAAATCCCACAAAGTTCCCTTCAGCGTGGTTCGCCCGCAAAAGCAGCGCTCACTTGCGCGGCGCGGTCGAGGGCCGTCTGCGGAAGCGGGCCTTGTTGAACCGCGGCGAGCGCATCCTCGAATTGCTGCGGCGTTGCCATGCCGACCAGGATCGTGCCGACTGCGGGATGCGAGATCGCAAAGCGCGTCGCGGCTTCGGCGAGAGTCTTTGCGAAACCTTCGTTTACGAGCGGCATCAACCGGCGAGCGCGCGCCAGATCGGCGTCATAGCGCAAGCTCGAGCCGATGGGCTCGGGCGGCGGACTTGCGACTGGATGCCGTTCTGCCGATCCGGACAGCGCTCCGCCCGCGAGCACGCGAATGCCGATCACGCCCGTACCGGCTGCCGATGTGTGATCAAACAGGCGCCCGTAATCCTGCGCCGGATAATGCGGCGGCAGCGCAACCGCGGCAGATGGATTGAGCATGTTGTAGACCACCTGGGCGCTGTCGAATGCGCGCGCATCGATCACGCGATGCAGCGCAGCCGTATCGCCCACGGCTGTAAGGCCAAGGAAACGCGTCTTGCCGGCTGAACGCAGCCGCTCGAATGCAGGCACCACGTCGCCGAGCACCTGCTGCACGCTCAGTGCTTCTCCGCCACCCCGTTCGGTGATCGCATTATGCAGGTGGAAGATGTCCACATGATCGAGCCGCAGGCGCGTGAGGCTGCCCTCGAGGGACTTCGTCGCGGTTTCGGCAATGCGACCGAACTCGCCGCTCGGCAGCCGCACCTTGGTGCCGACGATCGCGTTGGCCGGTTTCAGTGTTTGCAGGATGCGGCCGAGGTTCCTTTCCGACTCGCCGTTGCCGTACTGGACCGCGGTGTCGAAATAATTCACGCCGGCATCGATCGCGCGCGCAATGGTGCGCTCCTGGTCCCGCGCGTCGCCCCGGACCATCAATCCGCCGACTGCACCGCACCCGAACCCCAGCACCGAGACTTGCATTCCGGTGCGGCCGAATTTCCGCATTTCCATGGTGTTCCTCATCGGTGGGGAGCTTGGCCACTGAATAGCGAGGCAGGTGGAATTACGCGGCCTCAATTTCGACG
>DATCJI010000004.1:0-6973 GCA_036562835.1 Xanthobacteraceae bacterium
CGCGGTCCTGGGCGCGGATATGCGGTGCGTCAGGACCCGTCGGCTCGGCAATAGTTCCAGGCGCTCCTTTATTCGGGACGGCGGGAGCGCGGCCTCCCGCGCGCGCAATCTGCAGGCCGGTGGTGAAGCCTTCGAGATACCGCTTCTGCTCGGGTGAGAAGTCTCCGGACATGCGTCACCCGTAGGGTGGGTTGAGCGAAGCGAAACCCACGATTTGGTTTGCGGCACGGTGATGGGTTTCGCTGTGCTCAACCCATCCTACTAATCCTTGCGAACAGAGGGACAAGGTCACACCCTCGCTTCGGCGAGGCTTGGCGCACGCGCGACGAAAAAGCTTTTGCGCAGGTAGTACCACCAGGTCAGCGCAATGCAGGTCAGGTAGAAGAGAAGGAAAATTGCGAGCGCCAGATGCGGACCGCCGGTTGCCGCAATGGAGGCGCCGAAGCCGCGCGGAATCAAATATCCCCCGCAGGCACCTATCGCGCCGATGAATCCGAGCGCGGCGGCGGCCTCGAGGCTCGCGTTCTTGAGCGCGCGCGCTCGTCCAAGCTCTCCTTCCTCTTTCGCCTCGCGCAGCCGCTCCTCACGGAAGATCGCCGGGATCATGCGGTAGGTCGAACCGTTGCCAATGCCCGTGGTGACGAACAAAGTGAGGAACATGGTGAGAAAGCCGTAGAAGCTCTTGATGTCGAGGAAGTAGATGACGCCCAGGGTCGCGCCCGCCATGGCGATGAAGTTCCAGAACGTCACGTTCGCGCCGCCAATCTTGTCGGAGAGCCAGCCGCCGAGGGGACGCGACAGCGATCCGACGAGCGGACCCAAAAACGCGATTCCTACCGTCATCGTCGGAAATTGCGTCTTCAAAAGCAGCGGGAACGCGGCGGAGTAGCCGATGAACGAGCCGAACGTGCCGATATAGATGTAGGACATCACCCAGTTGTGCTTGCGTTTGAGAATGACCAGCTGGTCTTTCAGATTCGAGCGCGCCGAAGTGAGATTGTTCATGAAGAAATAGACGCCGATCACCGCGATGATGAGCGGCAGGAGCCACATCAGCCCGGCGTTCTGCAGATACAGGCCCTCGGCCACGGGGGTTGCCTGATAGAGGCTGACCCAGCCCGCGCCCAGGAGCATCGGGGTCAGCAGTTGCACTCCGCTCACGCCGATATTGCCGCCCGCGGCATTGAGCCCGAGCGCCGATCCCTTCATTCGGTTGGGGTAGAAGAAGGAGATGTTCGCCATGCTCGAGGCGAAATTGCCGCCTCCGAGCCCGGCAGTCGCGGCCACGCACATCATCAGCCAGAACGGCGTGGCGGGCTGGGTGACGAAATAGGCGAGCGCGATGGTGGGAATGAAAAGCACGGCGGCGGAAAAAACCGTCCAGTTGCGGCCGCCGAACGTTGTGACCGCGAACGTGTAGGGAAACCGCATGAGCGAGCCGATGAGGCCGGGCAGTGCGACGAGCGAAAAAAGCTGCTCCGTCGTGTAGGGAAACCCCGCTTGCGGCAATTTCGTCGCGACGATGCTCCAGATGAGCCAGATCGAAAAGCCGAGATGCTCGGCAAAAATCGACCAGATCAGATTGCGGCGCGCGATCTTTTTGCCTTTGGATTCCCAGAACCTCTCATCCTCGGGGTTCCAGTCGGAAATCCAGCTCGGGTCCCTGCTCATCAGTCGTTTGTCCTTTGTTCAGTCATGCGGAAGCGCTCGCTCGTTGAGCGCGGATTGCGCTTCGCAAACCGCGTGCCAAGGCTATGTTGCTGAAAAAATGAGCGATTTCGGCGGTTCGCTCGGCGAATTGCCTACTTGGACGGCATTGCAGCGCGGAAGATTCCGCACTGCACAATCGGTGGGCGGCCACGATTCAAAAGATGGGCAGCACGAAGATTCCTATAAATAATGAGAGTGTCCCGCGTGCGGGCGAGCTCGAGGCGAGGTTCACAATGACTGAAAAGTTAACGGGCAGCGTGCGCCAGGCTGCGCTGGGCAAGCTTCAGGGCTGGAGCGAGGTTGCCGGCCGCGACGCCATCCAGAAGAAATTCACATTCAAGGATTTCAACGAGGCGTTCGGCTTCATGGCGCGCGCGGCGCTCATTGCCGAAAAGCTCGACCATCATCCGGAATGGTTGAACGTGTACAACCGGGTCGAGGTGACGCTCTCCACGCACGACGCCGGCGGTGTTACGGAGCGCGACGTGAAGCTCGCTTCCGCCATGGATCGCCTGGCGCAGCGATCGTAGGGTGGGTTGAGCGCAGCGAAACCCACCGACTTTCTTGATGGGTTTTGCTTACGCTCAACCCATCCTACGGCCGCACCACCAGCTTGCCCATGACGCGCCGTTCGGCGAGCGCGGTCAATGCCTGGGGAGTATCGGGCAAAGCATAGACCTTCTGAATGTGACAGGAGAGCTTGCCTTCGGCGCACCACCGCGCAAGCTGTTCCAGCGCGCGCTTGTACTGCGCGTTCTCGTGGCGTACCCACGCGCCCCAGAAAACGCCGAGCACTGCACACGCCTTGAGCAGCACGAGGTTGAGCGGAATTTTTGGAATCTCCCCGGCGGCAAAGCCGATGACGAGATGACGCCCCGCCCACGCGAGCGAGCGCAGCGCTGCCTCGCTGTAGCGCCCGCCCACGGGATCGAACACCACGTCAATGCCGTGCGTCCCGCCAAGCCGGCGCAAGCCCTCACGCAGATCCTCTTTCTCGTAATCGAGAACCTCATGCGCGCCGTGCGCGCGTGCAAATGCAAGTTTCTCGTCGCTTGACGCGCAGGCAATGACGCGGGCCCCCATGATGCGGCCGAGCTCGACCGCGGCAAGCCCCACGCCACCCGAAGCGCCAAGCACGGCCAAACACTCGTTTGGCTGCAGGTGCGCGCGTGCGTTCAGTGCATAGTAGGTCGTCCCGTAGGTGACGGTCAGTGCGGCGGCGCGCTCGAAGTCAAGCTCCGCAGGCATCCTGACGATGTGCTGCGCAGGCACGGCGGTCTTCTCCCGCGCGGCATTGAAATTGGTGTAGCCGAAGACCCGATCGCCGCGGGCGAACTCGCTCACGCCCGCGCCGACGCTCTCAACAATTCCGGAAAACTCGCCCCCAGGTGAAAAGGGAAATGGAGGCTTGGTCTGATATTTCCCGGCAATAATCAGGGTGTCGAAAAAATTGAGCCCTGCCGCCATCACCTTCGCGACAACCTCGCCCGAACCCGCAACCGGGTCCGGAATGTCGGCAAGTTTCAGATCGGCAGGCGTTCCGAATTTTTCACAAAGAATGGCTTTCACGACGGATTCCCCAATCGGGCTTCGGTAGCCCGGATGAGCGAAGCGACATCCGGGGGCTTTTTCCCGCATATCGCTTCGCTCATGCGGGCTACGCGGCCTTCACATTGCCGAATTTCTCCAGCATTGCCATAGGGTTTTTCCGCCTGCGGGGAGGCGGGAGGGAGGTTCCCGATGATGTGCATGAGGATCGGTGCGGCAGCGGTCGCCGCCTCGTTTGCCGTTGCAGGCGCCGCAATGGCGCAGCAGCAGCCGGCACCGCCGAAACCCGCGCAGGCGCCCAAGCCAGCGGCCACGGCGAGTGCGCCCGCAAAACCTGCGCCGGCCGGCGAAGCTCAGCCGACGCTCCTTGGGCAATACGCGGACTGGGGCGCCTACACGGCCTCGCCGAACGGCAGGAAGATTTGTTTTGCTCTCGCCAAGCCGAAGACCTCGAACACCGAGCCCGCCGGCCGCAAGCGCGATCCCGCCTACATGTTCGTCTCGACGCGTCCGGCCGACAAGGTAAAGAACGAAGTCTCGGTGAGCGTCGGCTATCCATTCAAATCCACCTCGGATGCGACGGCCGAGGTCGGCACCACGAAATTTGCCATGTACACCCAGAATGACGGCGCGTGGATCAAGAACATCGGCGAGGAAAGCAAGCTCGTCGATGCCATGCGCAAGGGAGCCGACCTGACGGTGAAGGGCACTTCGCGCAGCGGCACGCAGTCGACGGATCAGTATTCGCTCAAAGGCCTTGCCCAGGCGCTCGATCGAATCGAGCAGGAATGCAAGTGAGGCAAATGCCGCGCGCGGGATGATCCGCGTCGGCATCGGCGGCTGGGTGTTTCCGCCCTGGCGCGGCACCTTCTATCCCAAGGACCTGCCGCAGGCGCGCGAGCTTGAATATGCAAGCCGCCGCGTCAGCACCATCGAGATCAACAGCACGTTCTATCGCACGCAGAAACGGGAGAGTTTCCGAAAGTGGGCGGAGGAAAGCCCGGCTGATTTTGTCTTCTCGGTGAAAGCGCCCCGCTTTGCCACCCATCGAAGCGTGCTGGCGGAAGCAGGCCCTTCCATTGAACGCTTCTTCGCGAGCGGCGTGATGGATATGGGTAACAAGCTTGGGCCCATTCTCTGGCAGTTCCATCCGTTCAAGAAATTCGATCCCGACGACCTCGGCGCCTTCCTGCAACTTCTGCCGCACAGCATCGAGGGCAAGGCGCTGCGGCACGTCGTGGAAGTGCGGCATGCGAGCTTCGTCGATCCGGGATTTGTGGAGCTTCTCAGGAAGCACTCGGTGGCGGTGGCGCTCGTGCATTCCGGCAAGCACCCGCTCATTGCCGATGTCACCAGCGATTTCATTTATGCACGGCTCGAAGGCACCTCGGCGAAAATCAAAACCGGTTATCCGCCCGCCGCGCTGGATGAATGGGCGCAGCGGGCAAAAACCTGGGCGGCCAGAGGTGCGCCGGACGACCTGGCGCCTGTTGCAGGCGCGGCGCCGAAGAACAAGCGCGAGGTCTTTATCTACATGATCGCGGGCGCGAAGGAACGCGCGCCCGCCGCCGCCATGGCGCTGCTGGAGCGGCTCAAGGGGAAAAATGGCGTTGCCTAATCCACGCGTGCGCTCCATCTATGACGTGCAGGATGACGTGCAGCCATATTCTCCGAAGCCATGAGCGTCTCTTTTCAGCAGCAGGATTACGCAGGTCCGCCCGATGCGGGCATTGAAAAGCGGCCGCTCGAGCGTTACCGCGCGCCTGCAAAACCGTCGCTTGTAGGGCTCTCGCGCGCCGACCTCGGTGAGCTTCTCGAGGGCATCGGAGTGCCCGCGGCACAGCGCAAAATGCGCATCCAGCAGCTCTGGCATTGGATCTATGTGCGCGGTGCAACCAACTTCGCCTCGATGAGCAATGTCTCGAGGCAAGTGCGTCAGGAGCTCGATTCCTGCTTCACCTTGGCGCGGCCCGAAGTAGCCGCCGAACAAATCTCCGCCGACGGCACGCGCAAATGGCTGATGCGCCTTCCCGGCGAGCACACGGGTGAACGGCCGCACGAGATCGAGTGCGTCTACATTCCTGAAACTGACCGCGGGACGCTCTGCCTGTCGAGCCAGGTCGGCTGCACGCTCTCGTGCTCGTTCTGCCACACCGGCACACAGCGCCTCGTGCGCAATCTCACTGCGGGCGAGATCGTCGGCCAGATCATGGTGGCGCGCGACCGGCTCGGCGACTGGCATGCGGCGAAGCCGGCGCAAGGCGAGGCGGAGCGTGCGCGCCTCGTCTCCAACATCGTCATGATGGGCATGGGCGAGCCGCTCTACAATTTCGAGGCGATGCGGGACGCGCTGCATGTCGCGGCGGATGGGGAAGGCATCGGCATATCGAAGCGGCGCATCACGCTCTCCACGTCCGGGGTGGTGCCCAACATCCCGCGCGCAGGTGCGGAGATCGGTTGCATGCTCGCGGTATCCTTGCACGCGGTAACAGACGATTTGCGCCATCGGATTGTCCCGCTCAATCGCAAATATCCCATCAAGGATCTGCTTGCCGCCTGCCGGGCCTATCCGGGCCTGTCGAACGCGCGCCGCATCACCTTCGAATACGTAATGCTCAAGGACGTCAACGACTCGCTCGCCGATGCGAAAGCGCTGGTGCGCCTCCTTGCGGGCATTCCGGCAAAGATCAACCTCATCCCGTTCAATCCGTGGCCGGGGACACGCTATGCGTGCTCCGCCTGGGAGCAGATCGAGAAATTTTCCGAGATCATCTTCAATGCCGGCTATGCCTCGCCGGTGCGCACGCCGCGAGGTCGCGACATTCTCGCGGCCTGTGGTCAGCTCAAGAGCGCGAGCGAGAAGCTTTCGGCGCGCGAGCGCCTCGCCCTGCGTGCCATGGCGATGACCGACTGACCATGGACAGCGTCGGCCGCCTGCTGCTCCGCGTGCTTCTCGTGCCGCTCGGCTATTTCGTCGCGGTGCTGGCGGGCACGCTCGTGATCCTCGCCGCCTCGTGGAAGATCTCGGGAGGAAATTCTCTCGATATCGATACGCGCGCCGTTGCGTTCTATGGGTACGTGGTTGCCGCGCCGGTGCTGCTCGTCATGCTGTTGAGCGTGATGTGGCTTCCGGCGGCAATCGGCGTGCTCATCTCCGAGGCTTTCGCCGTCCGGTCATGGGTGTTCCACGTGCTCAACGGTGCTGCCTGCGCATGGGTCGCCTGGAGCATGTTCGGATATGCGGACGACCGGCATCTGCCGCTCAACGAGCCGCTCGCCATTATCGCGGCGGGGCTTGTTGGCGGGCTCGCCTATTGGGCGGTCGCGGGCTGGAGCGCCGGCTTCTGGAAGCCGGTATTCGCCCGGGAGCGCGCTCGCATCTCGGCCGAAACAGCCTCACCTCCGCCGCAAATCCGTTAGGAAATGCGTGGTAGACCAGATCAATCGAGGTCACCCGCGGGCTTGACCCCGCGGGTCCATCTCGTCCGTAAGAAGATGGATTGCCGGGTCAAGCCCGGCAATGACGGTGGCGAGGGCCGGGGGAGCATGCAAATAGGATTGTATTCTGCTGCGCGGCAGATTGCTGCCCTCGTACTGCTTGCGGCGCTCCTCGCCGGCTGTGACAGCTGCGGCGACTTCCGCGTGCAAATGCAGTCCTGCCGTCAACAGCCGCCCGCCCAGCCTTCTCGCTGAAAGTGTCGCGAAGCGTGTCCTT
>DATCJI010000044.1:0-12488 GCA_036562835.1 Xanthobacteraceae bacterium
CCTCGGCTGTCGCGCTACCCGGACTGACCCCCTCACTACCCTAAATACCGGCACTTTTTCGGGAACCTTTTCTGCCGAACTCCATCTAATGCGGCAGAGAGGTGCGATGCAATCCAAAACCGCAACGAGAGAGCGCTGGGACGATGCCGAGCTGGTCCGTTGTGCGCTTGCCCGCGACAGCGCGGCATTTCGTATGATCATGGAGACACACAATCGCAGGCTCTACCACATTGCGCGCAGCGTCTTGCGCAACGACAGCGAAGCCGAAGATGTGGTCCAGGAAACCTACGTCAGGGCCTTTGCCAACCTCGCGCAATTTCGCGGCGAGTCGAGCCTTTCTGCCTGGCTTGGCCGCATCGCTTTGAATGACGCCCTGGAGCGGCGCAGGCACGAGCGGCGAGTAGTGGAAGTGGAAAAGCTGGACGTGCACCGGCCCGAGGCCCGGGTGATTCCGTTCCCGCAATCCGCCTCATCGGCTGACCCGGAAAAAACCATGGCACAGCGGCAAATTCTGCAACTTGTCGAGCAAATAACAGACCGTCTGCCCGAGATTTTTCGCGTCGTATTTGTGGCACGCATGATTGAGGGCATGAGCGTGGAAGAAACGGCGGAGCTCCTCGGAATTCCGCCCGAAACCGTAAAAACGCGATTGCACCGGGCGCGGCGCATGATGCGCGAGCAGATCGACAAGCAGATCGGGCCGATCTTGATGGACGCCTTCCCGTTTGCGGGCAGGCGCTGCGAGCAGATGTCCAACGCGGTAATGCGACGGCTCGGTCTCCTCGCCTGAGTTGCGAAGCCACACAACGAACGAGGTAATACGTCGCATGAGTTCACGCGTGCATGCGCTGGAGCGGCTGCGGCCAGTGTCGGCCGAGTTTGTCCAGCCCAACAGAGCCGAGGTGGAGACTGCCTTTCGGGCCATCATCCGATGGATCGGCGATGATCCCGATCGAGACGGATTGGCCGAAACACCCGCTCGGATGGCCCGCGCACTCGAGGAGCTGTTCACCGGCTATGCCGAGAACCCGGTCGACATCCTGCAAAAGACCTTCGAAGAAATCGAAGGCTATGAGGAGATGATCGTGCTGCGCGCCATACGCTTTGAAAGTCATTGCGAGCATCATATGGCGCCTATTATTGGCGAGGCCTGGGTCGGGTACGTCCCGAGCGGGCGCGTGGTCGGCATCAGCAAGCTCGCGCGGGTGGTCGAGGTCTATGCCAAGCGCCTGCAGATCCAGGAAAGAATGACCGCGCAGATCGCCACGACGATCAACGAAGCGCTCAGGCCGCAGGGCGTAGGCGTGCTGATCAAGGCCTCGCATCACTGCATGGTCATGCGCGGGGTCCACAAACGAGGTTCCGACCTCGTGACCAGCACCATGCTGGGCTGCTTCCGCGACAATCCGGTCACGCGGCAGGAATTCCTCAGCCTGGTGAGCAGCAGCCTGCAAGGTGAACCAGGCGATTGACCAGAGTCTGGTCTGCATTCAGACAAAAGGGAAGCGCGCGCCGGAACAACGGCTTGGAACAGAGGTTAGCCAATCAGGTGCGATTGCAACTGCAAAATACAAAGGAGGCAGTCATGCAAACCCGAAATCCTGTGAGCACGGCCAGTATTTCTGGCCATCCGGTCCATCCTATGTTGATTACGTTCCCCATCGCCTTTTTCGTAGCCACCCTCGTCTGCGATCTTGTGTTCTGGGGAACCCGCCACGACATGTGGGCGCTGGCGTCCATCTGGTTGCTCGGCGCGGGCCTTGTCATGGGGGCAGTGGCGGCCCTTGCCGGGCTGGTCGATTTCACGGGCGACAGGCGCATTCGTGACATCAGCGATTCCTGGCAGCATGCAATCGGCAATGTCATCGTAGTGCTCATCCAGCTGTTCAGCTTTTACGAGCGGTATCGATACGGCACCAGCGCGGTTCTTCCCATCGGGCTGATCTGCTCGGCCGTCGTGGTCTGCATCCTGCTGTTCACCGGCTGGAAAGGCTGGGAGATGGTTTATCGCCATCGCGTCGCCGTTTCCGACGAGCCGGCTCCTGCTCCGTCCGCTCAGCCGCGCGAACGGCGAGCGGCCTAGAACATAATCCTGACAAAGCCTGCCCTCGGGTTTTAACCATCGCAAGTCGGATGTATCCGACTTGCGCACGTAAAGCGCCGAACTCGGCTAGAGTAGACCCGAGTTCGGGATGGCAGGATCCGATTTTCGGGAAAGATCGTGCTCCGCCAAATTAATAGAGGGGACAGCGGTCCAAAGAAAAGCTACCTGCTGTAGAGCTACACCGACGGACGCGCGCGCAGCTTGCGCAGCTGTCGCTGGTCCTCGGCAGCTTCCGCCAGCAGCCATTCGCTAAAGGCTGCGATCTTTGGGAGCTTGGCGGCCGTTTTCGGGCACACAATCCAATAGGCATAAGGCATGGGCAAAGCGACGGAGAACGGGCGCACGAGACGCCCGCCGATGAGATCCCACGCAGCGAGCGCGGTACGCGCCAGCGCCACCCCCTGACCATCGACCGCCGCATCAATCGCCATGCTCGCCTGGTTGAGCACCGGCCCGCGCGCAAGATCGATGCCACTCACGCGCACCGCATCGAGCCATCGCTGCCAATCCTGCCGGTCGTTGACATGCAGAAGCACCGCATGACGCAGATCGGCGGGCGTGCGCAGCGCGCCCTTGCCCCTGAGGAGCTTCGGGCTGCACACGGGAAAAAGCTCTTCCGCGCAAAGCCGCACTACATGCAATCCGGTTTCGCTCCCATCACCGTGCCGAACGGCCAGATCGATGTCTTCGCGCGCAAAATCGACGTGATGCAGGGAGGCGCTCACGCGCAGCTCGATCGCTGGCTGCGCCTGGGCAAACCGGCTCAGCCGGTGCACCAACCATTTCGCTGCAAAATTGGGTGATGTGCTCACCGTGAGCACGCCACTTTTTTGGCGTCGCAGCAGTTGCTCGGTGCCGTTGGCAATGCGGTCGAGCGCATCGCGCACGATACCAAGATAGCTGCGGCCGGAGTCCGTGATCACAAGCCGCTGCCGCTGCCTACTGAACAGCTTGAGCCCCAACTCGGCCTCGAGCGCCTTCACCTGATGGCTCACGGCGCCCTGAGTTACGCAAAGCTCCTCGGCGGCCCGCGTGAAGCTTTGGTGCCGCGCGGCGGCCTCGAAAGCCTTAAGGGCATTGAGGGGCGGCAGGCGGCGCGGCATGACAGCCAACCTCATGAGAAATTCTAGGGCTCACCAGAAAAACCATGCTTTGCGGCCCATGCGCAAGGGCGGTTAGGGACAGGCTAACGACAGAGAGCAGGAGAACCGGTGATCTACGTGCCCCGCGCGCCGACCGGCGAGCCCAGCCAAATTGGCCAATGCGCCAGGACGGCGAGCGTCAGGCTACGGCCTCTACTGTTAAAGCCGCAATGGATGAATGGGCTGACAGAGCGACTGCTTGTGAGCCATTACGTTAACCACTACGGCGGCGCGGTTCGGCGGCTCAACGCCCTTCGCGCGCGGCTCGCATCGCTCGATTGGCAGCGCACGCCCGTTTTCGAGATCAACGGCCTTAAGCGCGAAGAGCTGATTGCTGCGGGCTCTGTCATCCTGCACGAAAACTATTTTGAATCTTTGGGCGGACACGGCGATCATCCACCTGCCGGGCTTCTTAACCCCCCTGCTGCACTCGCTCATGCGCTTGAACGCGATTTCGGCAGCGTCACGCAATGGCATAAAGAATTTACAGCAATCGCCAAGGCGCTGGCCGGCGGTTCAGGCTGGGTGATCCTCGCCTGGTCAGAGCGCCTGGGCAGATTGATAAACCATTGGGCGGCAGATCACATGCACGCGCTCGCGGGCGCTGCACCGATCATTGCCCTCGACATGTACGAGCATGCCTTTCAGATCGATTTTGGCGCGAAGGCGGCTGACTATGTCGATCAAGTAATGAGAAACCTCAATTGGGAACGGATCGGGGCGCGGTATCTCTCAGCGCTCGGTCAAAAAACGAGAGAAGATGAACTCTTTGTTCCGTATGGCGCTCCAGCGCAAGAGGAAGCACGGATTTCCGCCGAAGAGCTCAAGCTGGAGATTGAGCAAGACAATGATCGGCATCCGATACTTCTCGATCTCTGTCTGCCAAAAGACCTGGCCCGACGCATCGATATGCTGCCGGGGGCAACAATGCACGCACCTGCCGCATTGCCCCGCTGGGTCGAAGAGCTGCCGCGAAACCGGCCAGTCGTGGTCTATTGTATTTGCGGATTTCAGGTAAGTGGCACGGCCGTCAAAGAGCTGCGTGCACGGGGCTACGATGCCCGGGCGCTTAGTGGCGGAATTACTGCCTGGCATGCAATTGGCGGCACGACGGTCGCACTTGACGAATCAACCTACGAAAGAAACTCCTAAACTCGGGTGACCCCGGCAAGCTGCGACGCGACTGAAGAAGCGCGGAGTCTGAATTATCGCGATCTTCCGATTCAAGGCGGACATGCTACCTATGCCGGCCGGCTCTTGCGCGGTCGGCCTCCTTACGCAATCGGTTTCATTTGAACCGCCGTTCCCGTTCCGAAAGGCTCTATCTATACAGCGCGCGCGCCACCCGCGGGTTCGGCGACGGATTCGCCGCGATCATTCTCCCGGCCTATCTGTCCGAGCTTGGCTTTAGCCCCTTTCAGATCGGCATCATCGCGACTGCCGCGCTGCTTGGCTCCGCCGCCCTTACGTTGACTATCGGCTTATGGGCGCATCGGTCTGATCTGCGCACCCTCCTCCTCCTGTGCGCAGGCCTGATGGTCGCAACCGGGCTCGCAATGCCGAGCTTTCAGCAATTCATACCGCTCGCGCTCGTCGCCTTCATTGGAACAATGAACCCGAGCACCGGAGACATTGGCGTCCACGTTCCGCTCGAGCACGCCGCGCTCGCGCATGCCGCTCCCGATGAGGACCGCACGCACATCTTCGCGCGCTACAGCCTGATCGGGGCGTGTTCGGTTGCCGCAGGTTCGCTGGCCGCAGCCCTCCCCGATTTTCTAAGCAAGGGGGGGTTCGGCAAGACAGGCGCCCTGCAGGCCATGTTTTATTTGTACGCCGGCCTTGGGATCGTGAGCAGCATGTTGTACGCGCGCCTGCCGCCGGCGCATACAAGAGAGACGACGGTGCAGAGGAGCGCGCTTGGGCCCTCGCGCGGCGTCGTCTACAAGCTTGCCGCACTCTTCAGCCTCGACGCCTTTGCGGGCGGATTTACCGTGCAATCGTTGATGGCGCTCTGGCTGTTCGAGCGTTTCGACCTTTCGCTCGCGGCGGCAAGCGGGTTTTTCTTCTGGGCCAATCTTCTTGCTGCGTTCTCCTATCCGGTGGCGGCGCGACTCGGCCGGCGGTTCGGGCTCGTCAACACAATGGTATTCACGCACATTCCTTCGAGCGTCTGCCTCATCCTCGCAGCCTTCTCAACGAGCCTCACCGTTGTTCTCGTGCTTCTCCTCATCAGGGCCGCGCTTTCACAAATGGACGTGCCCACGCGCACCTCTTACGTCATGGCGGTGGTCACGCCGCCGGAACGTGCTGCCGCCGCGAGCGTCACGGCCGTGCCGCGCAGCCTTGCTTCCTCGATCAGCCCGGCGCTCTCCGGGGCGCTTCTTTCCACGCCGTTCATCGGTCTGCCGCTCGTGATCTGCGGAGCGCTCAAGATCGTGTATGACGTGGCGCTGCTGTACTCCTTCCGGCACATCAAGCCCCCGGAAGAAATGCGGCCAGCTTGAAATCTGTGCGCTCATTACTTTCTAAAACGTGCTAAGCTCGGTGCGTTGGATGGGCATGACCCTGCGGAGGGTCACACGTGGCAATCCATATCCGTCGCCGAGAATTCTCAGGTGCGCTTGCCGCCCTGGCCGCCACCTGGCCGCGGGCTTCGCGCGCGCAGCAGTCACAGCGGATGCGGCGGATTGGCGCGCTGATGAGCTACGCCGCCAGCGACGTCGAGGCGCAGGCCCAAATTGTCGCATTCCGGGCCGGATTGCAGCAGCTTGGATGGGCCGAGGACCGCAATATCAGAATCGAGACGCGCTGGGCGACGCCCGAGGATGCGGAGGCCATCCAGCGGTTTGCGAATGAGCTCGTCGCACTCAACCCGGACGTCATTCTTTCAAGCACGACACCCACGACCAGGGCGCTGCTGCAACAAACCCGCAGCATTCCCATCGTTTTTGCCATCGTTGCCGATCCGGTGGGCAGCGGGTTTGTGGCCAGTTTTGCACGCCCGGGCGGGAACGTCAGCGGCTTCATCTTCACCGAACCGACCATGGTGGGCAAATGGCTCGAGCTCCTCAAGGAGATTGCACCGCGCACCACCCGAGTTGTGATGCTCTACAACCCGACGACGGCGCCATACGCCGATTTCTGGCTGAAACCGTTCAAAGAGACAGCTCCAGCTTTCGGCATAGAGCCCATGGCCGCGCCTATCCGCGATCTCTCCGAAGTTGATTCCGTTCTTGCTGCACAAGCTCGCGAGCCGAATGGGGCGCTCATTCCGATGCCAGACAGTTTTACCGATACTTATCGTCTGGACATCATATCGCTGGCGGCGCGCTATCGTCTGCCTGCCGTCTATCCATTCCGTCACTTCGCTGCAGCGGGCGGTCTTTTGTCATACGGCGTGGACCGCACCGACAATTTTCGCCGCGCAGCAGGCTACGTGGATCGCATTCTCAAGGGCGAAAAGCCTGCGGAGCTTCCAGTGCAAGCCCCCAACAAATTCGAGCTTGTCCTTAATCTCAAGACCGCCAAAGCGCTGGGCATCGAGGTGCCCTCGCGCCTGCAACAATTGGCCGACGACATCATCGAGTGAAACGGCAGGTACGCTTGCATGCGGAGCGGGCGTGGTTCTCATCGGCCAAACACAGGTTTTCCGAAGAGCGCAGGCATGACCTCGTCGAGGAATAGAAATAGGTGTGCGCGCATGCCGATCGTGCGGCCCCCTTCGCTGTTAAGCGGAACGATTGCTTCGGCGGCGAGCTGCCATTTCTCTGCCACGTAAACCAACCCGGGATTCATCGTGGCGGCGGTTTTGTCCCCACGTGGCGAATCGAATGCAAACTCAACGAGCGGGATGAACTGGTTGACCGGTTCATTCCTGGGCAGCTTGCCAGGCGTATAGCGGCTCGTCAGGTAGAAGGTGCTGTACTGTAGCGAGAACCCCCAGTGCAGCGTATCAACATTGCGCATGAGCACGGGGCCAAGTTCGCCTGTCTGCTCATCGACGCCAAAGTTTATCGATGTTCCGACCAAGGGATGGTCAAGCGTGATCGCTCCAGTGATGGCGAAGGGACGTAGCCATGCCAGAGGGTCCGGAAGATCGCCGAAGCCTTTGCCGAAGAAGATTCCCGGCCTGACGATATTGGGCGTGTTGGCATCAACTCCCTGGGCTCCCGAATGGCCGATGCCCCATGCCAGCGCGCCAGATATCATCAACTCGTGAAAATCGTTCTTGTACAGCAAGTCTTTGACAGTAAGCGTCGTGACATCGAAGCCTGAGCGTTGGGCTGCGCCCCAGTTTCGATGGATAAATCCGCTTTCGATTCCAATTGAAACGGTGGGAGTCAGCAATCGCGTGAATGAAGCGCCGATCCGGTTATCGGTGATATCAGTGCCTCCTGCCGGATGCTTGAGACTTGAGGCAGCTGGAAACACGAGTTCGTCCATGACCGCGGGATCGTCGAACGCAAGGGTGCCGGGGAATACCCGATTTCCTGCAATCCCATGCGCCTGAGCTGCATGCGATATGGTGAGCACGATCGCGGCGAGCAGCCACGCACGCGTGCATGCATTGCATGAAAACATAAGACCCACATGTTTGATCTGTGCAAAACGGTGCACCGGCCCGCAAAGTCCGATGCATACGGCTCAGCTCAGCATGAAGGGCCTTGGTGGACGATCGAGAACGGCCGGATCAGCGCCGGTGAGGGTACTCCACTCATCCGGGCTTAGTCGGGCCGTTGCAAAGCTCGTCGGTATAGCCTCGAAGATGTTTGGAAGAGGTCCGGCCAAAGTATGCAGCGCGCAGCACTGATCGTGCAGATCGAGCAAACCGTGATGATGGTCAGCATCGAGTGCCCGGTCATGGATTCCGACATGTTTATGGTGGTGGGTTGCTACAGGCACCGTCTCGTAGATGTTGAGCGTGTGGTCCCGAAGCAAAGGCAGCATGCCGAGCGTCTGCGCAGCGACAAACAGCGCCAGCAGCGATGTGCGAATGCACCGAATAGTTCGGAAAAGTCTCATGGGTTCAGGCTGCAATTCCCCCGGGCCCTCATCATACGCGGGAACGGCCCGCCGAACTGCGACCGGGATGCCACAGTCCCAAAATGTCTCAGCCCGTGTCAGACTAAATGCTCAGGCGCCAAACGGCAGACGCGCTCTCCGAGCTCGATTTGGATCGTGGTGTGCGCGATAGCAAAGCGATGACTGAGCTCGTCACAGACCTGGCTGAGGAAAGTGTCTCCGTACACGAGCTGTGCCGCGCCACAAGCGCCGCGTTGAGCGCTGTTGCCGCCGCAAAGGACAGACCAAAGCTCTGTGGCCCGATGGCACCGTGAGGATGATCAACGTGATGCAGCATGGATCGATCTTACCAGCCTCACGGCACCATGCTTCGGATGCCTCAAACAGTTGCGTCGCAGCTGTCTCTCAACGAGAGACGACTCACAGGAGGTCGAAATATTCGCGGTGCTCCCATTCGGTGAGCTCGGCCGGCTCGACGTTGCCGCCGGTCTCGCCGCGCCAGCGGGCAATCTCCGCTTCTTTCAGGTGCACATAGTAGTCGACGAAGAAATCGCCAAAGCTCGCGCGAAAGCACGCATTCGTCCGCAATTCAGCGAGCGCCTCTGCAAGCGTCGCCGGCAGTGGCTCGGCGGCGCGCTTATAAGGCGCATCGGCCGAGGGCCCCGGCTCCAGCTTGCGCGTCACGCCGTCGAGGCCCGCGTGGATTTGCGAGGCCATGTAAAGGTACGGATTCGCCAAAGGCTCGCCGATCCGGTTCTCGAGATGCGTCGATGCATTCCCAGGCTCGCCCATGACGCGCACCATGACGCCGCGGTTGTCTTGCGCCCACACCGCCTGGATCGGTGCCATCGTGTTCACGCCGTGATAACGCTTGTAGGCGTTGAGCGTCGGCGCGGCGAATGCGGTCGCCGCGCGCGCGTTGGACAACAATCCAGCGAGAAATTTCTTGCCGAGCGGCGAGAGCGTTTCCTTGCCGTCTTTTGAAGCGAACATGTTGGTGACGGATTTTTTGTCGAGCAGCGACTGATGCAGATGCCAGCCGCTGGCAACCGTATTTGGCAGGCCGGGCCGGCACATCAGGCTTGCGACATATCCGTGCCGGTGCGCCACCTGCTTGAGCGCGCTGCGCAGGAGCACCATCGCATCCGCGGGCGCCATGCCGATTTCGGGCGCAAACGTGAACTCGAACTGGCTGGGGCCAAGCTCGATTTCTATGGAGCACAGCGGCAGACCGAGCGCGGTTACGTTCTTGCGCAGGACGTCCATGATGGGCGCGACCTGGTCGTAGCGGCCTTCGGTCAAATACTGATAGCCGTGGGTCGTGTGCGTGACCGTGGGGGGTTGCGGTGGCCAGCCCATGTATTCGGGCGCGAGCCGATGGTCGGCAATCCTGAAGAGATGAAACTCGATTTCGATGCCCGCGAAGTAATCGAACCCCGCCCCGGCCAGCTTGGCGAGGGCATCGCGATAGAGCTGCCGCGTGCTCATGGGCACCGGTTTGCCATTGGAAAAATAGCAGTCGCAGAGGAGCCAGCCCGTACTGTCCGCCCACGGCAGCACGCGAAAAGTCTCCGGATCGGCAATCATGAGAAAATTGCCGGCCCCACCCATCTCCGCCAGGCCCATACCGCCGCCGGATTCGAACACGGGGAATACGTTGCGATGCGCCGTGTCCTTGGCGAGCAAGGTGCTGGTCATGGTGACGCCGCTGTGCATCGCGTGCACAGCTTCCGCGGCAACCAGCGTCTTTCCGCGCAGCGTGCCGTGCTGATCCGCGAACGAAAAACGCACGAGCTCGAGATTTTTCCCGCGGATTGCCTTTTCCACGGCCGCTGCCGCGCGGATTTGCGCGTCGCTCCAAAGCCCGTGTCGATCGACGAAGCTGCCCGCGCCTCCCCGGCGCTTACGTGGCGACATCTAACAAACCTGCGTTGTCATGCTCCGCGAAAGCGGGGCATCCAGTATTCAACGAAGGTGCGAACGTGCCAATATGTGATTATCGGATCGCCCGCCAGCACGCGATGACAGGGGCCAGGGCACGGGAGGAAAACGCGCGATGATGAGCCAGGAGCAGAATGACCTCCTCACGCGCATCGGGCCCGGCACGCCCGCGGGCCGGCTTATGCGCATGTACTGGCAGCCGGCGGCGCTCGCAGAGGAGCTTACGGGCCCGCGGCCTATCAGGCCCGTGCGCCTGCTGGGCGAAAACTTCGTGTTGTTCAGCGACGGCAATGGAAAATACGGGCTGATGGATCGCGATTGCCCGCATCGCGGCGCCGACCTCGCTTTTGGCCGCGCGGAGCCGCGCGGGCTGCGCTGCTCGTTTCACGGATGGCTCTTCGCACCCGACGGACAGTGCCTGGAAACCCCCGCAGAGCCGCCGGGCTCGCCCATGCACAAGAATATAAGACAGCGCGCCTTCCCGGTTGTCGAGCGTAGCGGCATCCTCTGGGCCTATATGGGCGAGGGGCAGGCCCCCGCGTTTCCCGAGCTCGACTGTTTCGTCGCGCCCGAGACGCACACGTTCGCCTTCAAGGGCCATCTCGAATGCAACTGGCTGCAGGCACTGGAAGTCGGGATCGACCCCGCGCATGCCTCTTTCCTGCACCGTTTCTTCGAGGACGAAACTCTCAATGCCGCCTATGGGCGGCAGTTTCGGGACGCGTCTGCGGACAGCGATGTACCGCTGACGCATCTCTTGCGCGAACACGAGCGGCCCACCATCAACGTCGAGGAGACGGAGTTTGGGCTGCGGCTCCTCACCCTGCGGCAGATCGATGCGAAGCGCACGCATGTGCGCGTGACAAATCAGCTCTTTCCGCACGGCATCGTCATCCCCATGAGCCAGGAGATGACGATCACGCAATGGCACATCCCGGTCGATGACACGAGCTCGTACTGGTACGCGATCTTCACGAGCTTTGCGGGTCCCGTAGACAAAAAGCTCATGCGCGAGCAACGTCTCGAGCTCTACGAGCTCCCTGATTACAAGCCGCGGCGCAACAAACAGAACGATTACGGCTTCGACCCGCACGAGCAGGCAACGCAGACCTATACGGGCATGGGGCAGGACATCAACGTGCACGACCAATGGGCGGTGGAATCCATGGGGCCGATCCAGAACCGCACGCGCGAGCATCTGGGCACGTCCGACAAGGGGATCGCACAGTATCGGCGCCTGCTGAAACGCGAGATCGAGAAAGTGGCCTCAGGTTGCGAGCCGATGATGTTTCTCGATGTCGCGCGTGCACGTGCCGTCCGCGGCCCCGCGAGCATGGACGGCATTGGTCCATCGCAGAACTGGGAGGCCTACTGGAAGGAGATCGATGCCACGCGCCGCCGCAATGCACCATGGCGTGCGCCTGAGCGCGCCGCTTAAGACCGTGCATTACGCATTCACCGGTCCGATTTCAACAGCGCAGAATGAACCAATCCCGCCGGCGTGCCTCTTTGATCAATTTCTCGTTGCAATCAACTACTGCGGATATATGGGCATATTCGAGCATGGGTACATCATGCACGCTGTCGCCAATTGCGAGAACAGGTCGATGGTACGCATCGATGAAGGTCCTGATGCAATCGACTTTGCCTTCTCTGATGGAATAGGGTGCGTCGAGATCGGTGGAGATTACGCCGCCCTCGAGCTTGTTTCGCAGCGCAATCAGTTTTGCTGACAAGCCGAAGTATTTCATCGCCGTGCGCACCGCGATTTCCGCAGAAGCGCTCACAATCCAGACCTGCACCTTATTGTCGTGCAAAAAATCGATGAGTCTCCGCAGAGCCGGGCGCACCGCAAGTCCCCGCGCGATGCGAATGCCGTAGAGCTCCTCCATCCCGAGAATGCTCCCCTCGGCCGCAATGGCTGCAGCCACAATGGTTTCGGCTTCGATGGCGCTAAATCCGGCAAAAATCCTGGCGCACAGCAGAGATGCCGACTGTATGTCGCCCCGGTGCAGGAGGGCGTAATAACGGCGGAATACCTCGCGATGATACATGCGGGCGCAATCCTGCGTACGCGAGGCAAGCAGGTCGGCGCGCCTCAGCAGCTGGTTTCGACAAATATAGGCGAGTGTTGCCTCCGCAATATCATTCACGATGCAGGTCCCATCAAAGTCCAGCACGGCAAAAAGCGGGCGCGCCTGCTCATCGACGCGCTTTCTGATCGCCAGCTGGAGTGAAGCGGTGCCATCCATGAGCAAGAAATCCGCACCTTTGGAAAA